>MEDZ01000010.1 GCA_001724275.1 Gemmatimonadetes bacterium SCN 70-22 | reverse complement strand
GGGAGACGGGAGGCGTTGGGCGGGCGTTTCGGAGCCGGGGGGCGCGCGGGAGAAGCGCGGGAGAAGCGCGGGAGAAGCGCGGGAGAAGCGCGGGAGAAGCGCGGGAGAAGCGTAGGAGGAGCGCGGGGAGCTGGCTGGCCCCACGTGGGCCATGGAATGGTACGTGGGGCATTGGAATGATGCTGTGGGGGGAGGGGGAGGGGGGGAAATTGGATTTGGGGGGGGACCCCGCTCCCCCTAGTGCTTCTGCTGCGTCAGCACCAACCCCCCGTCCAGCCACCCGCGCACCGGGTGCGGCTGGTATGGACGCTCCAGCGCCGCACACTCCTCCGCCGAGAGCTGTAGCTCGAGCGCCCCGACCGCGGCATCCAGTTGCTCCAACCTGGTGGCCCCGACGATCGGCGCCGTCACCGCCGGGCGCGACAGGAGCCACGCCAATGCGACCTGCGCCGGCTGTACCCCCCGTCGCTTGGCGACGCCCACGGTGGCATCCACCACGTCCCAATCGGCGGGGTGGTCGTAGAGCTGGTCGGCCAGGGCGGCATCGCCGTCGTCGCGGAGCGACGTGCCGTGGCCGCCCCGATGCCGCTTCCCGCCCAGCAGCCCGCGCGCCAGCGGCGACCAGGGAATCACCCCGAGTCCTTGGTCGAGGCAGAGCGGGATCATTTCCCGCTCCTCCTCGCGATATACCAGGTTGTAGTGCCCCTGCATGCTGACGAACCTCGCCCACCCGTTCCGCTCGGAGATGGAGAGCGCCTTCATCAGCTGCCACGCGAACATCGAGCTGGCGCCGAGGTAGAGGACCTTCCCCTGCCGCACGAGGTGGTCGAGCGCGGCTAGCGTCTCCTCCACCGGGGTCTCGGCGTGGTGCCGGTGCACCTGGTACAGGTCGATCCGCTCGACGCCGAGCCGGCGCAGCGAATCCTCGCACGACTGGATGATGTGCTTGCGCGAGAGCCCGACGCGGTTGGGGGCATCGGCCATCCTGAGGCGCACCTTGGTTGCGATGACCACTTCGTCCAGCCGCGCGAACTCGCGCAGCGCCCGGCCCGTGATCTCCTCGCTGATCCCGAGCGAGTAGACGTCGGCGGTGTCGAAGAAGTTGATCCCGTGCTCGATCGCACGCCGGAAGAACGGCCTCGCCTCGTCTTCCTCGAGGACCCAGGGGCGCCACTGGCGGCTGCCGTAGCTCATGCAGCCAAGGGCGATGCGCGAAACGACGAGACCGGTGCTGCCGAGGCGCGTGTACAACATGGAGGGCGGAAGACGAGAAGGCGGAGCGCCGGGAGGGCGAGGCGTGGCTCGACAAGCTGGGGGAGAACGCGCAAGCCATGCAAGCATGCCCGCACCCCGGAGGATTTCCCGTCCCCTCGTCTTCTCGTCTTCTCGTCTTCTACTTCTCGTGCGGCGTGACGCTGTCGTGATGCACCGCCGCGACGGTGTGGTCGCGATGGGCGCGCTTGAGCAGGAGGTAGCGCACCAGCTGCACGACGCCGGCGAGGAGGAGGGCGAAGATCACGACCGCGACCACCCGCCAGAAGAGCGTCCCGCTGGCCATCCCCGGCCAGTCGGCGAACGTGGCACGTGCCGAGCCGAGCGGCTCGCGATGCAGGGCGATGAGGGCGAGCGAGGTGACGGACTCCGCGACCGCCTCGATGGCCGCGAACGCCGGGGCACGCCACAGCCAGTGGCGCAGCGTGAAGTTCCCCAGGTGCAAGGCGGCCATGCCGAAGAGGGCGATGAACCGCAGCGCGAACATCCCACCGGCGAAGACCAGCGAGCCCTCGGGTCCCATGGTGAAGACGATGGCCCAGAAGAGGCGCAGCACGACCCCGGTCACCGCGGCCATGCCGACGACGGACATGGAGAAGCGTCGCAGGGATCGCGGCTCCTCGAGCTTGAACGTCGCCGTGACCTGGGGGAAGAAAGGGGGCATGGGGAGGAAGCTACGGCGTGCCGCCGGGCCCCGACAGCGTCATGGCGCACGGGGCGACGTGGCATGGCCGTCGACGTGACCTGCCTGGCGCGACCGACGTGCGCTGCCACACCTGTCGCCCCCGCATCGTCACGGCCCCGACAGCTGTCGCCCGATCCAGGCGAGGCTTTCGCGTGCGTGCGTCCGCCAGTATCCCCAGTCGTGCTTCCCGGGCCACTCGGCATAGGCGGGGGTGATCCCCAGGCGCAGCAGCTCGGCGCGGAACGATCGCGACTGGTCGATGAGCCCGTCCTCGGTGCCGCAGTCGAGGAAGATGGCGGGGACGTCGTGCGCTCGGGCATTCACCAGGCGTTGCGCCATGCGGGCGGGTTCGCGCGACATCCATCCCGCGCTGTCGTTTCCGAACGCCTGGGCCATGAGCGGCCACATGCGCTCGCCCCACTGCGCCCGCAGCGCCGCGCTCGTGGTTGCATAACGAGTGACGCCGTCGAACGGGTGCGCGCCGGCATAGGCGGGCGAGACGACGCCGGAGTGCGAGGCGGCAGCGCGGAAGACCTCGGGATAGCGAAGCGCCAGCGACACCGCCCCGTACCCGCCCATGCTCAGGCCGGCGATGGCGCGCCTGGCCCGCTTCGGGACGGTGCGATAGTGCGTGTCGACGGCGGCCACGAGGTCGCGCGCGATGTAGTCGTCGTAGTGCGGCCAGGGGACGCAATACGAGTCGGCGCTGTCGTCTCCGGGGCGCGGCTTGAAGGCGTTGCGGCAGGCGGCCAGGTCGGGGAGGCGGTTCCACGTCGTATACCACGCATCATCGCCGTCCGGCATGACGACGACGAACTCCGGGAGGCCGTGGGTCGACAGCGAGTCGAGGGTGTCATCGAGATGGCCAGCGCGCACCCAGTCGGTCTCGCTCCCCCACAGCCCGTGCAGGTAGTAGACCGACGGGAAGCGCCGCGCAGGCTGCGTCGCATACGACGGCGGGAGCCAGACGATGGCGCGCTTGTGGGTCCCGAGCGACTGCGACCAGAAGGTGAGGGTGTCGAGGGTCCCGCGCCCGGAGGCCTGCGCGGCGGCGGGGTGCTTCCCCGCGGCAAGGAGGGTCGCCCCCCCGACGAGCAGCGCGAGGCGCCCGAGCCGCCTCATGGCACGGCCGCGATGCACTCGATCTCCACCCGTGCGCCCAGCGCCAGCCCCGTGGCGCCGAATGCGCTGCGTGCCGGCTTGTTGCGGGGGAAGTACGTCGCGTACACCTCGTTCATGGCATCCCACTCGCGCATGTCGGCCATGAAGACGGTGCACTTCACCACCCGGTCGAGCGACGACCCGCTCTTCGCGAGCACGTCCTTGATGTTTTCCATCGTTTGCCGAGTCTCGGCCTGGATCCCGCCCGGGACCACCCCGCCCTGCGCATTGGCCGAGGTCCCGATCTGCCCGGCGAGGAAGAGGAGGTTCCCGACCTGCACGGCCGGGCTGAAGGGGCGCGTCGGGCGTCCGTACGGGAGGTGCCAGGTGATGCCGTTCTCGGTCACCGTGGTGCCGGCGGGCGTCGGCGCCGGCGTGGGAGTCGCCCGCGAGCAGGCCCCGACGGCAAGGAGCGAGAGGAACAGGAGGACTCGGGTCATGAGCTACGGGGAAAGGTGGTGAGTGGCGCCCGACACGGCCGGGCGGCGCACCGTGATCGTCGTCGCCGCGACCGAGAGGCGCAAGGGCGAGCGCGGGGGGAGCGAGTCCGCTCCCCCCTGCCCTATTGCCCTCCCTACTTGATCCAGTGCCCGATCCGTCCCCACCGGATCGCGGTCAGCGCCGGAAGCGGGCGCCCGCTCTCCGGGTCCCACGAGTAGTACACGAAGAGCGGGCGCCCCCGGATGTTCTCGCGCGGGACGACACCCCAGTAGCGCGAGTCCTTCGAGTTGTAGCGGTTGTCGCCCATCATGAAGTAGTACCCTGCCGGGATCACGAGCGGCCCCCAGTTGTCGTGCGTCGGCTGCGCGGGGGCGGGGCCGAAGCGCGACGACGCCAGGGCGACCGACTTCTGCCAGTCGAAGAGCGGGCTCACCTCATTCGGGTCGCCCGCCTCGGACGAGGCGCCGTACCCCTGGCGCTGCTCGATGCCGTTCACGAAGAGCCTGGCGTCGCGCATGTAGAGCGTGTCACCCGGCATGCCCACGATGCGCTTCACGAGGGTGGGGGTGGGGTCCCACGGCTGGTCGACCTGTGGGGGCGAGATGAAGACGGCGATGTCGTAGCGCGCGGGCTCCGCGTACCCCGGGAGGTTGACGTCCGTGAAGGGGACGTGCGGGCCGAAGCGCAGCTTGTTCACGAAGAGCCAGTCCCCCACCAGCATGGAGGGGATCATGCTCCCCGAGGGGATGCGATACGCCTCGAAGAAGAAGGCGCGGATGAAGAAGAACAGGAGGACCGCCCCGAGGATCCCCTTCACGTTCTCCCACAGCGCGGCCGACGAGAAGGACGAACCGCCCTTCTTCCGGCGGGACTGGGCGACGACGTTGCTGGGCTTGGAAGACTTCTTGGCGGCCATGCGGGTGCGGGGGAGGTGTTGAGGAGTGTCCGGAATCTAACTACGGGCTCCGGCGCGACGTGTTGCACTCGACCGGAGGACGGGCGCCGGGCCCCGATGGGAGACTCGGGAGCCACGGGAGAGAAACGCGAGAGGCGCGCCTCGCAAGGGAGACGCGCCTCTCGGGAGCCGATGGACCGCGGTTACTTCTTGAGGTGCTTGTTGACGAGCGACGTCATCTCGAACATCGAGACGGTCTTCTTGCCTCCGAACACCTTCTTCAGCGCCTCGTCGGCGTTGATGTTCCGCTTGTTCTTGGTGTCCTGGAGCTTGTTCTTGTGGATGTATTCCCAGATGTCCTTCGCGACCTGGGAGCGCGGGCGCGGCTTGGGGCCGATCACCGCCGCGAGGTCGGCGCTGGGCGTCATCGGCGCCATGAACGCCGGATTGGGCTTCCGCTTCGCGGCCTTCTTCGCCGCCTTCTTGGCGGGCTTCTTCGCCGGCGCCTTCTTGGCAGCGGCCTTCTTCTTGGCGGGCGCCTTCTTCGGCGCAGCCTTCTTCGCAGCGGCCTTCTTCTTAGCGGCCATCGTTCTACTCCTGAGTGATGGAAGAGTGATTTCCCCCGGTGGAAACCACGATTTCTTCGCGCCAACAAACTAAGAGCGAATGACGGTCGCGCAATAGGGAAGTGCGTGGTTTCCCCTATGAAAACGCGCCGCCACCCTAGGAGAACTCACCTCCGTTCGCGGCGCGCGCACCCATTTCCGCCAGGGAAGTCGCGCGTTCTCCCGGGAGAAATGCGCGTCACATCACCGCAAGGTCGTGCGCAACCACTCCGTCAAGGCGGCGAGAACATCCGACCTGACGCGCCGATCCGGGAGCCTGGGGTACCCCTCGGGGCTGCCGTCCGCATCCTGGGCGAAGAGGTGATTCGCCTGGGAAAAGACGCGGCGCGCGACCCGCCGATTCCCCCCGGCACGCAAGGCACGCTCGAGCGACTCCGCCTGCTCCGCGGTGACCTGGCGATCGGTTTCCCCCTGCAAAATGAGCGTCGGAACCTTCACCCTGCGCGCGGTGACGAGCGGGTCGTGGTCCAGGAAGTACTTCACCCACGGCTGCGCTCTCCCCAGCGAGTCGATGGTCCCCTCCACCGTACGACGCGCCGAGTCGCGCTGCGCCGGAGAGAGCGCCGCGCTCCGCGTGATCCCCGCGCCAATCTGGTAGCGCAGGATCTCGCGCCCCGTCTGCGCTGGCCCGGCCATGAGGACGATCCCCCTGAGCGAGGGATCGCTGGCGGCGACCATCGGCGCGATGAGACCGCCTTCGCTATGGCCGACGAGTGCCAGTCGCGAGGCGTCGATCTCGGGGCGCGTGCGCAGGTAGGCCAGCACCGCGCGCACGTCGTCGGCGAAGTCGGCGCTGGTGGCCGTCGCGTGATTCCCGGTCGACGCGCCGGTCCCGCGATCGTCATAGCGCAGGACGGCGATCCCGTTGCGTCCCAGGGTATCGGCGATCTGCCGGAACGGGCGGTACCCCTTCACGATGGGGATCGCCTCGTCCCGGTCCTGCGGTCCGCTCCCGCTGATGGTCACCACCGCCGGGACGGGGCGCGCGCGATCGCGCGGGAGGGTGAGCGTCCCCGCCAGCGTGTGGCCGCCGGGGGTGGGGATGGTGACATCTTCCGCCGTGTAGGGTGCGCCCGCGGGGGCTGAGTAGTCGGGCTTCTCGACCGACATCGCCCGCGCATCGCCGCCGCGCACGCGCACGATCCGGAGCCCCTGCGCCGGGACGCTCCCGCCCGTGATGTCGCCGGCGGCATTCACCGCGAGGTGTGCCGGCACGGCGCCGATCAGGACCACCACCGAATCGACGCCGCGCCGGATCACGGTCGCGGAGGCCGTCGTCCCGCCTTGCAGGTTCCAGACGGGGACGCCGACCGAGTCGCCCCCGATGGCGCGGGCGCGGGCGATCATCAGCTCGACCAGGGCGAAGGACGGATTGAGGAACGGAACCGCTCCGGCGCGCGTGCCGAAGCGCTGGGTGGAGGTGCGCCCTCCCCCGCTCACGTCGATGATGACGCTGTCACCCGTGAAGCGCGCCACGGCACTCTGCAGCGGCGCCGACGCCGGGTCGGCGGCGCCCTGTCGGTAGGCGTTCTGCAGCCCCAGCGCCGCGCCGTCGGGCGCGAGGTCGACGCCGAGGGTGAAGCGCGCGTTGGCGGCGCGGATCAGCATCTCCGACTCGAATCGCGTGGGCGTGCGCGAGAACCGCTCGACGGATATCGTGTCGCTCGCCGAGAGGAGGAGGAGCATGTCACGCCGGTCGGCACCCTGCGCGACGGCCGCGCGCGTGACGCCCGCGCTCAGGAGGAGTGACAGCGCCAGGGCCGCGGCGACGGGAAGCGCGCGCACCGGCGCGGCGTGTTGACGCGCGCGCACCGGCGCGGCGTGTTGACGCGCGCGCACCGGCGCGGCGTGTTGACGCGCGCGCACCGGCGCACGGTCCGCGGCGCGGCGTGCGGTCAGCGGTACGGGGAGGCGCCGGCAGAGGGGGGGCGATGACGTCACGGAAGCTCCTTCGGTTCGAGGGGAGAGGGGTGCCGGCCCTACGCAACGCCGCCCCGCCCGGTTTCCCGGAAGTCGTTAGGCGACGAGCGACTGCAGCAGCGCGACCATCCGCACGTCAAACGGGTCGGGCGACGGGTCATCCTCGGCGATCCCCGGGTTGGCCTGCGGAGTCTCGAGGATGACGGGGATGTCCTGCGTGCGCGGGTCGCGCAGGAGCCAGCGGAAGGGTTCGATCCCGATCTTCCCTTCCCCCAGCAGCGCGTGGCGATCCCTGTTCGACCCGAAGTCGCCCTCGGAGTCGTTGACGTGCAGGAACGACGGGGGCTCGCCGATGACCTGGGTGAAGCGGTCGAGGAGGGCGCTGGCCGCGGCCGGCCCGGAGTGGAAGTCCTGCCCGCTGGCGAAGAGGTGGCAGGTGTCGAGCCCGTACCCCGCGCGCGAACGCAGCGCCGCAGGGATGCGCGCCAGCATCGCGGCGATCTCCTCCGGCGTGCGCCCCATCGTGCGCCCCGCGCCAGCGGTGTTCTCGATCAGGATCCGTGCCCCCTCGGGGACCCGCTCGATGGCAAAGGTCATGGCGTCGCCGACACGCTCCGCCGCCCCAGCCGGGTCGCTCGCCCCCGCCGAGCCGGGGTGGAAGCAGAAGCCGAGGACGCCGAGGGCGCTGGTGCGCTCCAGCTCCTTGGCGAGCCCGAGGCGGGCACGCTCGTACTTGGCCGGCTCGGGCGACGCCGTATTGAGCACGTACGCGGCGTGCACGATGCAGTGTCGCTTGTCGATCCCCGCCGCCAGCATCGCCTCGGTGAAGCGCGCCGCCTTCTCGGGCTTCACCGTGGCCTTCTCGTTGTAGAACTGGGGCATGGCGCTAAAGACCTGGAGCGCCGTCATCCCCGCCTGGCCGGCCCGCGCGGCCGCCATGTGCACGCCGCCGGATCCGATGGTGTGGGCGCCGAAGTAGTGACGCACGGAAGTATGAGAAGACGAGAGGACGAGAGGACGAGAAGACGAGAAGACGAGAAGACGAGAAGACGAGACGCGGTCGTGCAGGGCAATCTACCGTGCGCGCATGTGCGTGAAACAGAGCGAGGGGCGCCCGCGATGGTCCGGGACGCCCCTCGTCTTCTCCTCCGCTCGTCTTCCCGTCTTCCCTACTTCACCCTCACGATCGCCATCCCCACGTTCCCCGGCGGTGCGCCGCCGGTGGTCGAGCGGAGGGCCAGCACCTGCTTCGCGGTCTGTGTCCCGGAGATTTCCCACGCGGCGAAGCCGCCACCGGGGAGAGCGAAGACGTTGCTGATCGCGCTGGGGAACGTCCCGAACGAGACGGCGCGCATGTTGATGGGCCACGGCTTGGGGAAGGCCGGTGTCCCATCGGAATAGCGCAGGCTCGAGCTCATCGTCGCCAGGATGTCGCGCGTGTTCCAGCTCTGCAGCCGGGCACGGGGATCGGTGATCGTCCCCCCCGGATAGTTGTCCGACGACGAGGCCAGGGACCACCAGCCGAGCATCTCGGCCCACGTCGCCCCCGTGCGGTTCTGGAGGTTCACGATCCCGCGATCGTCCTTCTGCTGCACCAGCGCGCGCAGGAAGGCCCCCTCGTCGGCGCCGCCGTAGGTGTCGGTCACCCAGCGGGCGAACGACCACGAGCTGCCGTAGATCACGTTGTCGTTGTTGTTGATGATCGACTTGCTCTCGTTGGCGGTGTAGTGGCGGTACAGGAATCCCATGTGATGGCCGATGGCCTCGGCGGGATCGGCGCAGCGCGTGTCGCCCTGGCGCACGTAGTCGCAGATGAGCCCGTCGCTCCACCGGATGTCGCCGCGCTGCGGCTTGTCGTTGTAGCGGTGACGCGCCCACAGCTCCGTGGCCTGCTGCGCCGTCGCCTCCTCCAGCCACGACACCTCGGCGAAGTTGGCATCGCGGGCGATGCGCTCGGCGAACATCACGACGTGCTTGAACTCGTGCAGGAGCGTCCCCCGCACGTAGTGGCGCCAGTCGGCCACCGACCAGTTGCCGTTCCCCGTCCCGCTGGGGTTGGGGACGAAGGCGTAGAAGTACTCGCCCTCGTTGCTCGGCGGGCAGGCGTTCGCGGGAGTGGGGTCGACCTGCGGCGAGAAGTCGCACGACGTCACGAATCCCAGCAGGTTGCCACCATTGGACAGCGAGTAGTCGTTGACCCGCTTGGAGAAGATCGCGATGACGCGCCCATTGTTGTCGGTCAGCGAGTCGAGGACGAGCGGGTTGCCGAAGTTCGACAGGTAGCCGTACATGTCGCGGTCGAACTCGGTCCCGATGGCCTGGTATTCGTTGTCCATCGTCCCGGCCAGCGGGGCCAGCGAATCCTCCATGATGATGAGCTTGGGCCCCACGTACACCACCCGCGCGCGCAGCGTGTCGTAGGTGCCGTAATTGCCGAAGGTGCGCATCATCCGCTTGGTGAAGACGTCACCCACGTTAGGCGGGGCGACCGGGGCCACGGAGGCGTAGGCGCCGGCCGACGCGCCGCGCGCGTAGGCGGCCCGCTCGCGCGCGCGCTTCGCCTCCATCGACCGCCGCATGTTCGGGTGGCCGTTGAGGTAGGCGATGGCGGCGTTGAGTGCCTGCGCCTGCCCGCGGGCGATCCGCTCGTCGCGACTCGGCGCCGGCAGGGCGAGCGGCCCCGCCGCGGGGGTCCCCGGCGCCGGGAAGGAGAGGACCCTGGCCGGGGCGAGGAGGGTCGAGGTCGCGGTGGCCAGCGCCGCCCCGAACAGCTGGAACGACGCCGTCGCCGTGGCGGCGGTGTTGTAGTTGAAGGCGGAGACGACGTAGGTCCCGCCGGTCACGCTGAACTCGTTGCAGAGCAGGTCGCTGGCCGACGTGAGGAGCATCGATTCGCCGACCGCGAGCTGCCGCTGGGTGGCCATGCTGATGGTCGCCTGCGACGAGGCCGAGTCGCCGTTGACCGAGACCACCAACGGGACCGGTCCCGTCGGCGCGCAGGGGATGGCGGTGATGGACGGCAGGGTGATGGAAAGCAACGTCTCGCTCGCCGCCGTCACCGTGGCGCGAGCCCCGTTGACGAAGACCTCGTTGCTGGCGAGGTCCGGGGCGAAGTTGGTCCCGGTGATCGTCGCGGCCCCCGACGGAACCCAGGTGGCGGGGGCGACGCCGGTGATGGTCGGGGCGCTGAGCGAGCGGACGCGCATGGGGACCGAATCGACCTTCCCCTCGGCGAGGGCGCGGATGTAGGTCGTCCCGGCGGAGAGTCCGGTCACGAGCCCCGATTGCGAGACGCTGGCGATGGCCGGCACGGCGCTCGACCAGCTGACGGGGCGGTCGCCCAGGGTGCGGCCCAGGGCGTCCTGCACCGTCGCGGTGAGCTGCGCCGTCCCCCCCTGCCTAACGCTTGGGGTCCGGTTCTCGATGTAGACCGCCATGACCGGGACGGGGACGACGGTGACGCCGACCGTCCCGATCGCCCCGTCCGCACTGGCGCTGATGGTGGCGGTGCCGGCGCTGACCCCCGTCACGACCCCCGCGGCATCGACCGACGCCACCCCCGCGGCCGAGGAGCTCCAGGTCACGGTCTTTCCGGCCATCGCATTCCCCTTGCCATCGCGCGGGGTCGCCGTGAGCTGCGCCGTCTGGCCGACCTCGAGCTGCGTCGTCAGCGACGTCACCGCGACCGACGCCACCTTCGGCGGCCCCGAGGACTCGCTCCCGCCGCACGCCGCGAGCACGACTGCCGGTACCGCGACTGCGAGGACACGCCCGGCGAATGACCACCCGAATGAACGCATGCCAACCCTCGAAACAGGGGGAAGAGGAAACGCTGCAAGCTACCTGACACGCGGCGGAGGCCGCGATCCCGACGGCGATGGCACCGCATTTTTCACCGGACTATCTTGCCCGGGTGCCGGTTACACGTACGGCACTTCCGCGGCAGCCCCATAGAGACCTTCTCACCGAATCCAAGGTTCCCATGACCGATTCCGCCCAGCGACCCGGCGCCACTGGCTTCAACGGCGTCCGGCGCATCCCGCCCACCGCGAACGAACCCGTCCGCGCCTACGCTCCGGGCTCGCCGGAGAAGGCCTCGCTGAAGAAGCGCCTCGCGTCGATGGCGTCGGAGCGGATCGAGGTCCCGGTCATCATCGGGGGGAAGGAGTTCCGGTCGGGCGACATCGGGCATGCGGTCATGCCGCACAAGCACGCCCACATCCTGGCCGACTACCACAAGGCCAACCCGGCGCAGGTCGACCTCGCCATCCAGGCGGCGGTGACGGCGCAGAAGGAGTGGTCGCAGTGGAGCTGGGAAGACCGGGCGGCGGTCTTCCTCAAGGCGGCCGACCTGCTGGCCGGGCCGTGGCGCGACACGGTGAACGCGGCCACGATGCTGGGCCAGTCGAAGACGGTCTTCCAGTCCGAGATCGACGCCGCCTGCGAGCTGATCGACTTCTGGCGCCTCAATGCACAGTACGCGCAGGAGATCTACCACGAGCAGCCGATGTCGAGCGCGGGGGTGTGGAACATGAGCGACTACCGGTCGCTCGAAGGATTCGTCTACGCCATCTCGCCGTTCAACTTCACCGCCATCGGCGGCAACCTCGCCGGCTCACCGGCGCTGATGGGGAACGGGATCGTCTGGAAGCCGGCGGCGACGGCGATGCTCTCCGGCTACTACATCATGAAGCTGCTGGAAGAGGCGGGGCTTCCGCCCGGGGTGATCAACTTCGTCCCCGGCGACCCGGTCATGATCAGCGACAAGGTCCTCTCGCACCGCGACCTGGCCGGCGTGCACTTCACCGGGAGCACCGGCGTCTTCAACTCGATGTGGAAGACGATCGGGAGCAACATGGCGAACTACCGCTCGTACCCGCGCATCGTGGGCGAGACGGGGGGGAAGGACTTCATGATCGCCCACCCCTCGGCCGACGCGCAGGCGTTTGCGGTGGGGCTGGTGCGCGGCGCGTACGAGTACCAGGGACAGAAGTGCTCGGCGGCGAGCCGCGCGTACGTGCCGAAGTCGCTGTGGCCCGCGGTGCGCGATGCGATGGTCGCGATGATCAACGACATCCGCATGGGCGACACGCGTGACTTCCGCAACTTCATGGGCGCGGTGATCGACAAGCGGGCCTTCGACAAGATCTCGGGGTACCTGGCGGACGCGAAGCAGAACGCGAAGATCATCGCCGGCGGCGGGGCGCGCGGCGAGGAAGGGTATTTCATCGAGCCCACGCTCGTGGAGGCGCCCACCCCCGACTACCGCCTGATGTGCGAGGAGATCTTCGGGCCGGTGCTCACGGTCTTCGTCTACGACGACGACAAGTGGCACGAGACGCTCGAGACGGTCGATCGCACGTCGCCCTACGGCCTCACCGGCGCCGTCTTCTCGCGCGACCGCCAGGCGGTGCGCGAGGCGCTGGTCACGCTGCGCAACGCGGCCGGCAACTTCTACATCAACGACAAGTGCACCGGTGCCGTCGTGGGGCAGCAGCCGTTCGGCGGCTCGCGCGGCTCCGGGACGAACGACAAGGCCGGGTCGAAGCTCAACCTGCTGCGCTGGGTGAGCCCGCGGTCGATCAAGGAGACGTTCGTGCCACCGGTGGCGTACCAGTACCCGTTCATGGGAGAAGAGTAGAAGACGAGAAGACGAGAAGACGAGTGACACGGACTTACGCGTACCACACCGCCGACGTCTTCACGTCCACGCGCTTCGGGGGTAACCAGCTGGCGGTCATCCCCGACGCGCGCGGGCTTTCGACCGAGGAGATGCACGCCATCACTCGGGAGTTCAACTATTCCGAGTCGACCTTCGTCCTCCCGCCCGACGACGCGCGGCACACGCGACGTGTGCGGATCTTCACGCCGGGGGGCGAGGTGCCGTTCGCGGGGCACCCCACGGTCGGGACGGCCTTCGTGCTGGCCTCCCTCGGCGACGTCGCCATCACCGGCGCCGAGACGAAGGTCACGTTCGAGGAGGGGGTGGGCCCCGTCCCCGTCACGATCCGCGCGGCGGACGGCGTGCCCACGTACTGCGAGCTCTCGGTGGCGAGGCTCCCCGAGCTCGCCCCGCCATCGCCGCCGGCCGAGGTCCTGGCGCCCATGCTCTCGTTGGGGGTCGACGACCTGGTGGGCGGGGTGTTCCACCCGCAGGCCGTCTCGTGCGGGCTCCCCTTCACCTTCGTCCCGGTCCGCACGCGCGATGCGGTGCGCCGCGCCCGGCTCAAGCTCGACCTGTGGGAGTCGGCGCTGGCCGGCATCGCCGCGCACATGGTGATGGTCTTCGCCCTGGACGCGGAGGACCCGGCCCACCAGGTGCGGGCGCGCATGTTCGCCCCCGGCGAGTCGGTCCCCGAGGACCCGGCCACCGGCTCGGCGTGCGCGGCGTTAGGCGGCTACCTCGGAATGCGCGACGCCACCACCGATGGGACGATGCGGTGGACGGTGGAGCAGGGGTACGAGATGGGGCGCCCCAGCCTCCTCCACGTCTCGTGCGACAAGGCGGCCGGGGCGATCACCGGGATCCGGGTCGGCGGCGCCTCGGTGCTCGTCTGCTCGGGGACCATCCGGCTGTAGCGCGCCTCGCCCGGAACGCACGCGGGGGCCGGCCACCATGGCCGGCCCCCGCGTGCGTTCAGGCGGGCGCGGCTAGAGCTGCGACGTGCAGTGCGCGCAGCGGGTGGCCGCCTGGGGTATCGTGCTCAGGCAGAACTGGCACGACTTGGTGGGCGGCGGCGGCGGTGCCGGCAGCTCCGGCTTCATGAACAGCTTCCCGATCTGCCAGGCGACGAACGAGATGATGGCGAAGTTGAGGAAGACGCCGAGGAAGTCGCCGACGCCGAACTTGATCGAGCCAACGTCCAGGGTCCAGGTGCGCCACTCCCCCTCGGGAAGGAGGGCGCCAATGATCGGCATGAGGAAGTCGTCGCTCATCGCCTTCACGAGCGCGCCGGCCGCCCCGCCGACGATGACCGCCAGCGCCAGGCCGACGACGTTCGCCTTCTCGAGGAACTTCTTGAAGTCTTCCCACATGAATCGGATCCTCCGCCGCAAGGGTCGCCGTCGCGCAAAGGGAACGCATGCGCTGGCGGAATGTGCGACGGGCATTCTGCGGCTGCAAGAAGGTGCGAGAAGGCTAGAAGCGCGCCTCGACGTACAGGTCGAGCCGCATTTTCTCGCGTGGATAGATGCCGCGGGCGAGGTCCAGCCGGATGAGCCCGTCGAGCACCGACGCGCCGATGCCGGCCCCGCTGACGGGGCGCCCGGGATGCTGCCAGTCGGCGCGGCGCCCGGCCCACCCCACGTCGCCGAACAGGACCGGGCGCACCACGCCGCCCGCCATCGCCAGCTCGGCGCGCCCGAGCCAGAACGCCTCGCCCCCCATGACACCGCCAGCTGCACCGAGGAGCTGCCCGCGCACCGTCTGCGCCCCGCCGATGTAGAATCCACGCTGCGGGAGCGGCGCGTTGCCGCTGACGCCGGCGCCGGCGGTCAGCGAGGCCGCCATGCGGCTCCCCAGCCCGCGGCTCACCGTCAGCTCGCCGGCCGCGCGGCCGTAGCCGCGCGCGAGGGACGCATCGGCGCTGTCGATCGACGCCCACCCGCCCTCGAGCCGCAGGTCGGTGAGGAGGCGCCATCCCTGCGGATCGAGCCCCGCCGAGCGCTGGTCGCGCAGCGCCACCCCGGCCACCGTGGCCTCGCTGGCGCGGATGTTGGGCACGAACTCGCTCCCGCCCCCCAGCGCCCGCGACAGGTTGAAGCGCGTGTCGGCCTCGGCGTCGCGCTGGCGCTCGGCGAAGAACCGCGTCGAGAGGCCCCCGCCGCGCTCGAGCCCATTCGTCAGCTGCACGCCGGTGGACCGGTAGTAGTACCCCTCGTCGCGGCCGTACAGGAACGCACCTAACGAGGCGCCGAACGAGAGCGGCGCCCCCCAGTCGTCGTTGGCCACGGCCAGGCGATGGTACCCCGCCAGGCGCCACGTCGACCGCCCGTTGGTGCGCGACACCCCCAGCTCGACATTGGGGACCCAGTCCCCCGTGCCCAGCCGGGCCGTCGCGTCCCATGCGTAGCCGCGCCCCAGCACCTGCGTGGCCCCGACCCCCGCCGAGAACCCCTCGACACGGTTGTAGCGCATGAGGCCCAGGCCGTACGACAACCTCACCGGCATCGGCGCCCACACCGGCTGCAACGAGAAGCCGAGCGCCTTGATGAGCTCGTTGCGCTCGCTGATCCCGAACAGCGCCTCCCCCTCGTCGTAGATCGAGGGCGGGAGCTCCGGCGACCTCGCGAGGACCGTGCTGTCGCACGGAACGCGCGTCACCGCGGTCACCGCCCCATCGCCGCGCGACTCCACGCGCGTGTAGAACCCGCCGCTCGCGCATTCATCGGTCCGCAGCGACGCCAGCGCCGCGCGACGCGACGAGTCGGCCTGCGCCAGCTGATGCATCCGCTCGCCACGCTGCTCGCGCGTGAGCTGGCTCCACGGCGTCGAGTCGCCCGCAAAGAGCGAATCGCGCAGCTGGCGCAGCGTGGCGATGGCCGGAACGGCCGGCAGCGTGTCGGTCCCGTTCACGCTCGCGTACTTGAACGCCTCCTCCATCTTGAACGGGATGCGCATGAACGACGCCCTCGCCCACCCCTCGGCGTACTGCGCGCGCGGGAGCCAGAAGCGCCCACCGTACAACCCGTACTCGATCGTCACCGCCTCGAGCTGCGCCTGCATGGGCGAGAGCATCCCCTTCACCCACGGCGGGACGTCGTCATCCGGGTTCGGCTTCCCGCCCCGCGCACGCGCCTCCTCGGCCTCGCGCTTCGTCTCTTCGTCCACGATCCCCCAGATGTCGAGCGGGGCCGCCAGGCGATACGCCGCCCGCACCAGCTGCCCGCGATCGACGTCGAACCAGAACGACCCCACCGAGAGCTTCCACTCCGGGCGCCGCGGCTCGATGCGCAGCTCCCGCAGCCGGATCGCCCGGCCGTCGGGGAGGGTGATGGTCAGCGAATCGCCCGTGGCGTAGCGGTAGTAGGCCTCGGCGCCAATGGCGATGGGATGGACCAGTTCGCGCTCGTCCACTTCCGCGCGCGCGCGCCCCGAGCCGATCCAGAGCTCCTCGCGCCCGGGGTAGTAGGGAATGGGCGAGGTGTCGTCCATCTCCACTTCGCTGTCCTTCACCATCGGGAAGACCGAGCGGGCTCCCTTGAGGTCGATGTGCACGCCGCCGCCGCGCGACCAGCGGACGCGCGATGCGTTCTCGGTGCGGAAGAAGAGCCGGTCGCGCCCGATGGCGCGGAATCCCATCCCCACCGACAGGCGCTGGTACGCGCTCGCGTCGTAGTTGAGCAGCGCCGAGTCCTGCCGCATGCGCGCATCCCGGGCCCGCAGCAGGAGGGTGCGCGCCGCCGTGTCCAGGAATGCGCTCCGCTCCAGCTCGGGGGTGAGTGGAATGCGGCGCGGCGCGCGTGTCTCGCGCCCCCCTTGCCGCAGGATCGCCTCGTACCGGATCGAGTCGCGCCGTGCCCTTCGCCTGGCACTGTCCCCCTGCGCCTGTTCGCCGTGGGACCCGGCGTGAACGGAGACTTGCTGGAGGGCGAAGACGAGGGTGAGGGCGACGAGCATGTGACGGACTCCGGCAGGGCGATATCGACCCCGGGATCTACGAGGAGTCCTGCGGAATGTTTCCGGTGGAGCGCGGGGCGGGTGTCCCGGACCGTGGCCGGCGCGGGGGAGCTCCCCGCGGCGGCCGCATGGCGTTCATCGATCCGCTGTGCAGGCGCAGCAGATGCAATCGTTCCTGGAATGCGCGCTGCTCGCGCTCCGCCGCCGCGTCCACCCAGGCAAGCGAAGCCATGGCAAGGGAGAAGACGACCGGGAGCACCGCCATGAAGGGACTCCACGGGAGGGGGCGCTCATCGCTGCGCCGCCCCGCGTCGATCCGCTCCACCAGGGCCGGGAATCGCGTCTGCGTCCAGACCGTGGCGAGGATGAGGAGGATCCCGAAGCCGGCCAGGAGGATCGGGAACGAGACGTAGTCCTTGAAGACGTCCTCGGCCAGGAAGGCGAGGTAGCCGAGGAGCCCGGCGACGCCGAAGAGGAGGACGACGCGCCGTCCCAGGAAGAGCGAGAGCGCGACCAGCCCCAGCGAGAAGAGCGGAAGGAGGTGCCGCCACGCCTGATGGTCGGCGCGGAGCCAGAGGGCCATGTAGGCGACGGCGGTGGCGAGGAGCCCCGTGACCCAGAAGGCGTTGGCGAAGTCGCCCGCGACCGGCTGCGGGACGTTGGTTCCGCCAGCAGCAACGCCGTCCTTCCCCTCGCGCCGCTGCCAACGCTCGACGCGCTCGGCCACGAGGAGGAGCGCCACCCCGTTGGCGAGCATCAGCCAGCGATCGAAGCCGAGGGGGCCGTCCTCGCCACGGAGGATCTGCCCCACGTGGAGCCAGGTGGCCCACAGCGCGACCGCCATGGGCCAGGTGAGGGTCACGATGCGCCGCTTGCGCAGGACGACGAGGGCGGCGAGGAGGAGCACGAGGTCGAGGATGAGCCATTGCCACGCCATCCAGACCTGGTGGTGCAGGAGCGGGTCGTGCGGCGCGGGGAGCGATGGCCATCGCCCGGTCATCGACAGGATCGCCCACCCCACGAGCGGGGCGAGCGAGACGGCGAGCATCGTCGAGATGTCGGCCGCCAGGCGGAAGCGGTGCGCCAGGAGCCACCGGGCCGCGGCGGTGAGGACGAGGGCATACGCCGCCACCACGGCGAGCACGCCGCCGGCCCCCAGCTTCGCCCAACGGTCCACCAGGAACCACCCGCAGGCGAAGAGGACCAGCATCGCCCCGATGCCGTACGCCACGGTCACGGCGTTGAAGCCGGCCGGGCGTTCGACGGGACGTGGTATCGGGGACGGGGCGGGCGGGAGGGCGCCGGCGGTGACCGCGAGCGCCAGGAGCCTGTCGCGCTGCGCCTCGGTGATGATCCCCTCGTGCACGCCGCGATCCAGCAGCTCCCGAGGGGGGGCTTCCGGCTGAGGGGCGGCGTCGGACGGAGGGCGCTGGGGCATCGGGAGGAATCGGCGGGAGGTGGCGGGACGCAAGACCAGCCGTGCAGACAAGTTGTTGCCGCCCGGGCGCCGGGGGAACCGTGCCGTGCCCCGGGGGGCCGTGTCGTGGGTGACCCTGCGCGGGGCATCCCGTGCCCACCCCCTTCGCGCCATCGAGGGGAGTCCGCTAGACTGCGGGGGTGCCGAAGCACGCCCCCCTCGCGCTCGACGTTCGCGCCCTCCACAAACGCTACGGCGATGTCGTGGCGGTCGACGGGCTCGACCTGCAGGTCGGCGTCGGCGAGTGCTTCGGGCTCCTGGGGCCCAACGGCGCCGGGAAGACGACCACCATCGAGATCTGTGAGGGGCTCCTCGCCCCCGATCGCGGCGAGGTGGTGGTCCTGGGGCAGCGGTGGGAGCGGGACGCCGACGCCCTGCGCCAGCGGCTCGGCGTACAGCTGCAAGAAGCGCAGTTCTCCGAGAAGCTCACGGTCGAGGAGACGGTCCGCCTCTTCCGCTCGTTCTACGCGCGCGGGGCGACGGTGCCCGAGCTGCTGGCGCAGGTGCAGCTGGAGGAGAAGCGCGGCGCCCGGGTGAACGCGCTGTCCGGGGGGCAGAAGCAGCGCCTGTCCATCGCCTGCGCCCTGGCCGGCGCCCCGGAGCTCCTCTTCCTCGACGAGCCCACCACCGGGCTCGATCCGCAGTCGCGGCGCCAGCTGTGGGAGCTGGTCGAGCGGCTGCGCGCCGCCGGGGCGACGATCGTCCTCACGACGCACTACATGGACGAAGCGGAACGCCTCGCCGACCGCATCGCCATCGTCGACCGCGGCCAGGTGATCGCGCTCGGGACCCCGCGCGAGCTGATTCGGTCGTTAGGCGCGGAGCAGGTCGTGGAGTGCGCGCTGGGCGACGGCGGGGCGCTGGTGACCGACGAGCTGGCGGCGCTCCCGGGGGTGCTGCGCGTGCGGAGCGACGGCCCGGTGCACACGTTGCAGGTCACGGCGGCGCACGAGACCATCCCCGCCCTCCTCGCCCTCGCGTCGCAGCATGGGGTGCGGCTCACCGAGCTGCGGACGCACTCGCCGACGCTCGAGGACGTCTTCGTCTCGCTCACCGGGCGCCACCTGCGCGATGCCTGAGGCCACTCCGCCACGCACGCCGGCCAGCACGCCGGCTAGCACGCCGGCCAGCACGCCGGCCAGCACGCCGGCGGTCGCGCCGCGGCGGGCGCCGGTGCCGCAGGGCCGCACCGCCCCCTCCGGGCCGTTGCTGCAGCTGACGCTGGCCCGCTTTCGCGAGTTCTACCGCGAACCCGAGGCGGTCTTCTGGACCTTCGTCTTCCCCATCCTCCTCGCGGCCGGGCTCGGGATCGCCTTCCGGTCGCGCCCGGCCGAGGTGGCGCGCATCGGCGTCCTCGCATCGGCCCCGGGGGCCGATACCGTGCGCGCGGCGCTCGCCCGCGACTCGTCGCTGGCGGTGGAGGCGTACGACGACACGGCCGCCGCCTCGGCGCTGCGCACGGGGCGTATCGCCCTCCTCGTCGTTCCCGCGGGGGGCGCCGAGCTCGAGTTCCGCTACGATGCCGCGCGCCCCGAGGCCCGAACCGCCCGGTTGGTGGCCGAGCGCGCGCTGCAGCTGGCGGCGGGGCGCACCGACCCGCTCGCCGTGCGCGACGCCCTGGTCAGCGAGCCCGGCTCCCGCTACATCGACTTCGTCCTCCCCGGGCTGTTGGCCATGAACCTCATGGGCGGCGGGATCTGGGGAATCGGCTTCGGGATCGTGGACGCCCGGCGCAAGAAGCTCCTCAAGCGCCTCACCGCCACGCCGATGTCGCGCGCCCACTACCTCCTGTCGTTCCTCTTCATGCGCCTGGCCATGATGGTGGTGGAGGTCGCCGTCGTCGTGGCCTTCGGCATGGCCGTCTTCGGCGTCCCGCTGCGCGGCTCGGTGGGCGCCTTCATCGCGATCTGCGTGGCTGGCACGCTGATGTTCGGCGCCATCGGGCTCCTCATCGCGTCGCGGGCGCGAACCATCGAGGGGGCGTCGGGATTGATGAACGTCGTGATGCTCCCGATGTGGGTCGGGTCGGGGGTGTTCTTCTCGGCCACCAACTTTCCCGACGCCGTGCAACCGGTCATCCAGGCGCTCCCGCTCACCGCGCTCGTCGACGCGATGCGTGCCACCATGCTGCAGGGGGGCGGCATCGCCGCCGTCGGCGGCGAGATGGCGATCATGCTGGGGTGGCTGGCGCTCTGCTTCACCCTTGCCCTTCGCCTCTTCCGGTGGCGTTGATGCGCGCGGCGCGATCCACGGTCGTCGCCGCCTTCCTCGCGGTGTACATCCTCTGGGGTTCGACCTACCTCTTCATCAAGTACACCGTGGCCCACATCCCGCCGCTGGGGATGGCGGGGGCGCGCTTCTTCCTGGCGGGGCTGATCCTCTACCTCTACGGGAGGTGGCGCGGCGCAGAGCGGCCGCGGGGCATTCACTGGCGGTCGGCGACGATCGCCGGGGCGCTGCTGATGATCTCGAATGCCGGCGTCGCCTGGTCCGAGCGATTCGTCCCCTCGGGGGTGGCGTCGCTCCTGGTGGCGGTGACGCCGTGCTGGATGGTCCTCTTCGAGTGGGGGGCGCACCGTGACCGGCGCCCGCACCGGGGGGTGGTGGTGGGGCTGGTGGCCGGGTTGCTGGGGGTGGCGATCCTCATCGGCCCCGGAAACTTGTTAGGCGGCGAGGGGGTGCACCGCGGCGGGGCCCTGGTGCTGGTGGTGGGGACCGCCTGCTGGGCGGCGGGGTCGCTTTACGCGCGGCACGCGCCCCGCCCGGCCTCGCCGCAGCTCCTCAGCGGGATGCAGATGCTGTGCGGCGGCGCCATCCTCTCCGTTCTCTCCGCCGCCACCGGGCAGTGGCGCGGCTTCTCGATCGCCGAGACGCCGCCCATCGCATGGTGGTCGTTCCTCTACCTCCTCACCTTCGGCTCGCTGATCGCCTTCTCGGCGTACATGTACCTGCTGACGGTGACCAGCGCCACCCGCGTCTCGACGTACGCCTACGTGAACCCCGTCGTGGCCGTGTTCCTCGGCTGGGCGCTGGCCGGCGAGTCGCTCACGCCGCGCATGCTGCTGGCGTCGGCCGTGATCGTCGGGGCGGTCGCCCTCATCGTCACCTTCGGCGCGTCGGGTCCACCGGGGCGCGCCGCGCTCAAGACCGACGAGTTCCCGGTGGCGGCAACCGATTCGGCATGAGAGGCATTTCATCATTTTGTGTGATGCGCGGGGGGCCGCGCGCCCAATCGCGGCGGTAGATTTCCGCATCGGCGGGACAGGGCGCCACCGGCGCCGTGGGGTACGTGTGGACACTTGGGGGGAGTGCATGATGCGGATCCTGGTCATCGACGACGACGAGGCGATGCGCGACCTGATGTCGCGCGCGCTGCGCATGAAGGGGTACGACGTGGTCGCGGCGCGCGATGGGCACGAGGGGCTGGCCGAGTTCGGGCGGGCGCGTGCCGACCTCGTGGTCACCGACCTGTACATGCCTAACGTGGACGGGATCGAGACGATCATGGCCTTGCGCGCGCAGCAGCCCGGGCTCCCCATCGTCGCGACGTCGGGGGGCGACTCGCGCTCCTCGTTCATCGCCCTCGACTCGGCGGGCGACCTTGGGGCCACGGTCGTGCTCCCCAAGCCCTTCTCCCCGGACGAGCTGTGGGACGCGGTGGCGACGGCGCTCAACCTCGCGGGGAGGTAGGGACCCGGCCGGCTTGGACGCCGAGGGGCAACGTCACGAGCCCACGCGCGTCCAGATGAAGATCGCCGCACACGCGTCGCCGACGGCATCCGCCGGGAGCTCACTCGGACCGCGGTAGACCTCGATACCTTCGATGTCGTCGGCGTGGAACGACGCCAGGACTTCGCCGGCCGTGCGCCAATCGAGGCGCGTGCCGTTCACATATACTTGCGTGCCGGTGAATGACACCTCTCCCGGTCGCGACGGGCGGATCGAGTTGCCCTGGCAGCGAGCCGACACGACCTCGAGGGAACCGTCGGCCAGGCGGCGGATGCGGAGCCCGCGCACGCGCCGGAGGATGTCCTCCATTCCTTTCGTGGTATTCCGTAGCAGCTCCTCGCGGGTGACGAACTGCCCGACGCCGCGGGCGCGGCGCGCATGGAACTCCGCCATCCTCGACGAGCCGCCATAGCGCCGAGTGATGTCGGCCTCGGCGTTGATGGCGACCGTGTCGAGCGACTGTGCAACGGGCGACAATACCATGCTCAGGTCGAGTTGCTGGCCGAGATTCAGCGTCAGGCGACGCGATTGAAGCTGGAATCCGATTCGACGCGCGGCGATCGAATAGGTCCCGGGAACCAGCGACTCGAATCGGAAGTGGCCCGAGTCGCCGGTGGTGGCGATGCGTGGCAGCCTGCCTTCCGTCGCATCGTCCTCGCGCACGAGGCGCAACTCAACGCCGGGGAGCGGGCGCGTGCCATCCGTGACCGTCCCTCGCAAGACGCCTTGCGCCTCGAGGTATGCGGTCGGCGTCGCCGCGAGGAGCCAAGGAAGCAGGAGGGTGCGGGTGCTCGGAATCTTCATCATGCGCACACACTCGACTGCCCGACTCGGATCATCCACGGGATGACGTGCGACGAACCGCGCATGCCCAAACGGGGCGTTACGTACCGCGGTGTTCTGCGATGCCAGTCCAACCGAGCCCCTTCACGTCAGCGCGTATCCGAAGCGAGCCGAACAGGACCTTACTCGGACGACTTTCGGCGAGTACCAACACCTCGGCGTCGCGGATCTCGACGCGTCAGGGAGTTATACCGCCACCTTGGAACGGCGGTCAAGAGAGGCCTTGTGGCATCACCGCTTGCCCCGCGCGCATCCGTCGACTCGCACTTCTGACTGAGGCGTGCAGAATGCATGATCTGTCGCGGCGCGTGTGTCAGTTTCTGCTCTCAGCGTGCACTGGTTGCGTCGGCGACTCCTCGTCGTTAGAGCGATGGCAGCTGCAATCATCGGAAGTCTTCGCCGAGGTCGTCCCTTCCGATATGCCGGTCGTGGGCGGCACGCTCGTCGGCATGGCGACCGTCCCGACTCGCCAGGACCTCCACTGGACCGTAGGCCGGCGCGGCCTGACGATCACGGCGCCTGTCCATCCATTTGCGTGGCGTGACAGTGGGTCAACTGGCGTTGTCGTAGGTCACCCCTTCGATATCCGATACCAGTGTGTCTTTCGACGCGCACACTGTTGCAGCACGCACCCTTCGTAGTCTATCGGCGCAGAGACTCGACCACGGATCGCTGCAGACGCTCTCGGATCCCACGTCGGACCTCAGAGTGCTTGTTGTCCACGACGATCTCGGGCGCCGCGTGAGCGCTGCGACCATGGAAGCACCGCTCGGCATCGTCGGCACGTCGCCACCCAGGCACGAGTCGCTCGCAGTTCGAACACTTGGTGCTGCCGAAGTAGCGACATATCGCTGGCATTCGCACACTCCATCTTCGCTTTGCCGTCTTCGCTCTTTCGTTCGGAGTGATTCCGATGATGGCTGCGGCACAGTCGACCGGTAACGCTGCCGTCCTCTGCCTTGCATGCCGCATAAGCATTTCGATGTCCTTCGGCGTGGAATGCGTACGTCTCGGCCCCAACGCCCAGTGATGTCGGCGTGTCTACCTCGGCGCGTCGACATCCCGAGACGGCACGTCGCCTCGGGCATCCGGCGACGACCGCCCCTGTCTCCGCCGCAGCCACCACCACCCCCCCGCGCCTAACGCCACCAGCACCACCGCGATCGGTGCCTCGAACCTTCGCACCTCGCCCACCACCAGCACCGCCGCCTCACCGAAAGCCCACCCCAGCCCGGCCAGCAGCGCCGCCCACACCACCGAGGCGATCGCCGTCCCGGTGAGGAAGATCCACGGCGGGACGTGGGCCGCTCCGCAAGCCAGCGGGAGGGCGATGCGCCCGCCGAAGACGAAGCGGGCGATGAAGGTGCTGCGCCACGGATTCCACCGCATCGCGCTCAGCACCTTGCGCACCAGCGGGGGCGAGTTCCGCAGCTTGAGCCGCACCCACGCCGCGCGCCATCGCCCCACGAAGTACAGCACCGCCGAGAGGAAGAAGACGCCGGTCGCGCACGCCAGCACGACCCCCGCCAGCTGCACATGCCCCTGTTCCGCCGCGAACCCCCCCAGCAGCGGCGCCAGCTCCTCGGTCAGGATCGACGAGATCCCGAGCGTGAGATACGCCCACCCCTCGCCCATGGTCTCGAGCGAGAGCGAAGCGACGAGGGCGAAGGGCGACGGGTGCATGGTTGGGCGACGCCGACGCCATGGGCGGGCGCGATCAAGATCAGGAGGCCGGCGTCATGACGCCGGAAGGGTGAATGCGACGCGTTGGCCCAACCGTTCCATTCAGGGCGTGACGCCCCAGGACCGGTTTGGGGTCCGGGAAGGATAACGCGACGCGCCCCCCTCCGGTTGCCCCGCCCGGGGAAGGAAATGCCCCCGGCCGCACCGCGCGGCCGGGGGCACCCCCGTCTCCCCTCTCCCGTCCCCCGTCTCTCGCCTCAATCCCCGGCCGCCGTCGCCACCCCCTCCGGCACCGGGTGCTCCGCCGTCTTCTGCGACACCCCGAAGCCGAAGCGGCGCGCCAGCGCGGTCCGCATCTGGTCCAGGATCTCGTAGAAGGTCGGGATGGCGACGAGCGTGAGCATCGTCGAGGTGATCACGCCGCCGATCACCGCGATCCCCAGCGGGGCCCGGAACTGCGACCCCTCCCCCCGCCCGAGCGCGACCGGGAGCATGCCGGCAATGAGGGCGAACGTCGTCATCAGGATGGGACGCAACCGGATGGCCCCCGCCTCGATGAGCGCCTCGCGCAACCGCATCCCGCGCCGCTCGCGCGCCCACTTGGCGAAGTCGATCAGGAGGATCGCGTTCTTGGCCACGATCCCCATCAGCAGGATGACGCCGATGAGCGACATCAGGTTGATGGTGTTCCCGGTGATCGCCAGCCCCAGCATCACCCCGATCATCGACAGCGGGAGCGACATCATGATGGCCAGCGGGTCGAGGAACGACCCGAACTGCATCACGAGGATGAGGTACATCAGCAGGAGGGCGGTCCCGAGGGCGAGGAAGATCTGCCCGAAGACCTCGTTCTGCTGCTGCGCCTCGGCCCCGAGGGTGATGCGGACGGATGGATCCAACCGCAACGCCGCGATGGCCCGCTGCGCGTCGTTGGTCACCTCGCCCTGCGAGCGCCCGGCGACGTTGAACTCCACGTTCACCACGCGGTCGCGGTCCAGGTGGTTGATGACCGCCGGCCCCACACCGCTCTCGATCCGCGCCACCTGCCCGAGCGGGAGGGTGCTGGGGACGCCGTTGCGCCCCTGCACCACCAGCGGGAGCTGGCGCAGGTCCTGGGCACGGCGCCGCGCCTCGGGGGCGAGTCGCACCACCACGTCGCGCATCTCGCCGCTCGGGTCCTCCCAGTCGCCGGCGTCGATCCCGGCAAACGCCGGGCGCAGCGCCTGCGCCACCTGTCCCACGGTGATCCCCAGCGACCCCGCCAGTCCGCGGTCCAGCTCGACGTTGAGCTCGGGCTTCTGTCCCTTGGACGAGAGCCCCACGTCCACCGCGTTCGGCACCTGGCGCACCGCCGCCAGCGCCCGCTCCGACGCCTCGGCCAGCTTCTGCGCATCGTTGGAGCGCATCTCGATGGCCACCTGCTTGCGCCCTCCACCCCAGTCGGTCGGGAAGACGGCGATCGTCGCCCCGCCCACCTGCGTGAGCTCCTCGCGGAGCATCGTCGTGAAGGCGTCCACGCTCTGCGTGCGCTCGTCCTTGGGCACCATCTTCACGTAGATGCTCGCCACGTCGACCGCCGAGCTGCCGTCGGCGCCGAGCGACGACATCGAGTAGCGCACCAGTTCCTTGTGGCGCGCGATGATGCGGATGACCTCCTCCGCCTTGAGCCGCGTGTAGTCGAGGTTCGATCCCGGCGGGGTCTCGACCTTGACGTTGAACTCGGCGTTGTCGTCGGAGGGGAAGAAGGCCACTCCCACCAGCGTCCGGTTCCCGATCTTGATGGCCGGCATGGCCAGCGCGAAGACGAACGTCCCGAGCGAGATGGCCACCATCGACTTGCGGTGGTCGAGCGCCCAGGCGATGACCTGCCGGTAGCGCCCCGACAGCGCGTTGAACCAGTCGTTGAACCGGTCCAGCGCCTTCGTGATCACGCTCTTCTGGTGCTCCTCCAGGTGCGGGTCGGGCCAGTAGGCCGACAGCATCGGGTCGAGCGAGAACGAGACGAAGAGCGAGACGAGCACCGAGCAGGCGATGGTGAGGGCGAACGGCTGGAACCACTGCCCGCCCACTCCCGGCATGAAGGCGATGGGGACGAAGACGGCGAGGATCGAGAAGGTCGTCGCCGCCACCGCGAGCCCGATCTCGTCGGTCCCCTCGCGCGCGGCGGTGTAGTGATCCTTCCCCATCTCCACGTGCCGCACGATGTTCTCGCGCACCACGATCGCGTCGTCGATCAGGATGCCGATGGCCAGCGAGAGCCCGAGGAGCGACATGGTCTCGAGCTTGAAGCCGAGGGCCCACACCGCGATGAACGACGCCAGCACCGACACCGGGAGGGCGAGTCCCGTGATGACGGTCGACCGCCAGGAGTTCAGGAAGAGGAAGACGACGAGCACCGTGAGGAGCGCTCCCTCGACGAGGGTCTCCTGCACGTTGCGCACCGAGTTGGTGACGTTGTGGCCGGAGTTCTTGATGACGTCGATCGTCGTCCCGGCGGGGAGCGTCTTCTCGATCTGCTCCACGCGGGCCAGGATCTGCGACGCCACGTCGGTGGTGCTGTACCCCTTCGACTTCTTGACGTTGATCCCGACCGACTCGCGGATGCGCCCGGTGCTGTCGGCATAGAGCGCCAGCGTGCGCTGCTCCTCGGTCCCGTCCTTCACCGAGGCCACCTGCCCCAGGCGGATGAGCTGCCCGTTGCGCTCGGCGACCACGATGTTCTCGAACTCCTGCGGCGACTGGAGGCGTCCCTTGAGGCGGATGGAGCGCTCATCCAGCGCCCCCTTCACGCTCCCCACCGGCGCCGCCAGGTTTTGCAGCTGCAGCGCCTGCACCACCTGCGACACCCCCACCCCCGCCGCCTGCAACGCCTCGGGCCGGAGCTCGACCGTCAGCTCGCGCTCCAGCTTGCCCGGGACCGTCACCTCCGCCACCCCGGCAATCGACCGCAGCTCGCGCGTGATCCCGGGGTCGGCCAGGCGCGTCAGCTCCGCCGGCGACAGCGTCGACGAGTTGAGCGACAGGACCACGATGGGGAGGTCGGTGTCGTTGAACTTCTTGATGATCGGCTCCTCGAGCTCCGTCGGGAGGTCCTGGCGGATCCCCGAGATGGCGTCGCGAATGTCCTGCGTCGCCTCCGTCAACGGCTTGTCGAAGTTGAACTCCACCATGATGAAGCCGAAGCCGTCCTCGGCACGCCCGTTCACGTGCTTGACGCCGGCAATCGCCGAGATCGCCTCCTCGATGGGGTCGAGAATCTCGCTCTCGACGCCATCGGGCGACGCCCCGGGATACACGAGCCCCACCGTCACCACGGGGGGGGCGACGTCGGGGAACTCGTCGGTCTGCAGCTTGAAGAGGGCGACCAGCCCGAACGCGACCAGCGTCACCATCGCCACGACGGTGATCATCGGCCGCTTGATCGCGAAATCCGAGATGAACATGGGTGGTGTCGCCTAGTTGCTGGTCTTCGCCGAGTCGTTCGGTGCGCCCACGCGCACCGGCGTCCCCGGGGTGATCCCCTGCGCGGCGCCGACGAGGAGCGTGTCTCCGGCGGCGACCCCCTTCAGCACTTCGTACTTCTCGCTGGCCTCGTCCTTGAGGCCCAGCTCGATCTCGACCTTCTCGGCCACGCCGCCCTTGAGGCGGAGCACCCAGGGGCGCACCCCGCGGACGTCGACCGCGCTCGCCGCCACCACCGGCGCGTCGTGCGACTCGGCCTGCGTGCGCCCTTCGGCGAAGAGCCCGGCCACCAGGGCGCTTCGCTCGTTAGGG
Organism: Gemmatimonadetes bacterium SCN 70-22; assembly: GCA_001724275.1. NCBI lineage: Bacteria > Pseudomonadati > Gemmatimonadota > Gemmatimonadetes bacterium SCN 70-22. Next base: position 110,648 of record MEDZ01000010.1, on the reverse strand, counting down.
ATCGAGACCACGATGCGGACCTGTCCCGTGGTCGGGTCAGCCGCCGGATTGATCCTCGAGACCCTGCCCGCGAATGTCTTGCCGGGGTAGCCCGTGACCGTGAAGGTGGCCGGCGCCCCGATCTTCACGCTCGCCAGCTGCGCGGCGGGGACGCTGGCCTCGAGCCGCATGCTGCGCGGGTCGATGACGGTGTAGAGCGCCGTCCCCGGCTGCACCACGTCGCCCGCCGAGACGGAGCGCACGCTCACCACCCCGGCGAACGGGGCGCGGACCTGCGCGTCGTCGAGCTGCTTCTGCGCCAGCGTGAGGCGCGCCTTGGCGTCGTCGAGTTGCGCCTGCGCGGCCGCATTGGCGCGCCGCGCCCCCTCGAGGTCGCGATCGGCGATGGCGCCGGCCTCGGCCAGCTTCTCGGCGCGCCCCAGCTCGCGGGCCGCGATGTCGGCGGCGGTCTGCGCCGTCGTGACCCCGGAGCGCGCCCCGAGGAACTGGTCGCGCAGGGTGCGGTCGTCGATGCGCGCGAGGAGGGTTCCCGCGCCCACCCGGCTCCCCTGGTCGGCGTGCGTGGAGAGGACGGAGCCCGACACCTGCGCACGCACCGTGGCCTCGCGCTCGGCCGCCAGCGCCCCGGAGATGGCGGGGCCGGTGGCGATGCGTTCGACGGCGACCACGGCGACGTTCTCCGCGCTGACGGTGGTGGCCGCCGGGGCGGCCGCCTCGCTCTTGGCCCTGGCGTCCGCCTCGCTTCCCCCGCACGCGGCGGCGAGGAGAAGCGCCCCGATCGCGGGCACACGCTGCGTGAACTGCTTCGATATGACTGACATGGGAGGAATTGGCTCCGCGATTTATTGAGGGACCTGGGAAGTCGATGCCTGCTGCGTGGTGATGCGCGTGCCCTGCGGTGCGCTGCCGCCCATGCCGCCGCCCAGCCCGCCGCCGGTGACGCCCGGGGCGGCGAAGCCGCCTCCCGTGGCGGCACCGCCGAGCGCGCCGCCGCCGCCTAACGGGAGGTCCTGGAGCAACGCCAGCCGCATGCGCGCCACCTGCAGGTTGCGCGCGGCCTGCGCCCGGTTGATGCGGGCCTGCTCGAGGTTGAGCCGCGACTCGGAAAGCTCGATCTGCGTCGAGATCCCCTCGCGGTAGCGGACGTCGGCGATGGTGTAGGCGCGGGCGGCCTGCTCGACCGTCCCCGCGCTGGCCGCCAGCGCGGCCTCCGCCTGCTGCAACTGGGCGAGGGTCTGCTGCGCGTCGAGCGCCGCCAGCTCGCGCGCCTGGTCCAGGCGGGCGCGCGATTCCTCGACGCCGGCCCGCGCCACCAGCTCGCCGCCGCGGATGCGCCCGCCGGCGAACAGCGGGAAGCTCGCGCCTAACGAGACGGTCCAGTTGTTGAGCCAGTTGCCCCACGCCGGCGGGGCGCCGCGCCCGAACGCCACCCGGCTGTACGCCGACGAGACGCTGATGCTCGGCACCCACTCGCGGCTGGCGATGGTCAGCTGCGCCTCCTGCGCCAGCAGCGCCTGGTCGAGCTGGCGCACCGCGGCGCGGCTGGAGACGCTGGTGTCGGCCTCGCCCGCCAGCGCCGACGGCGCCACGTTGGCGGCCGAGCGCAGCGTGGCCGGCTCGGCCGGCTCGTCGATCCCGCTCGTCAGCTGCAGCCGCTCGCCCTGCGGCAGGTTGAGGAGCTGCTTGAGGCGCAGGTACGCGAGGTCGCGGTCGGTGCGGCGCTGCAGCACCACCGGGACCTGGTTGTCGCGCGTCACCCGCGCCCGCAGCAGCTCGAACTCCGACTGGTTCCCCACCTGCCGGGCCAGCGTGGTCTGCCGCAGCGTCCCCTCGGTCCACACCAGCGACGACTCGGCGATCGCCACCAGCCGCTCGGCCAGGACCGCGTCGTAGTACGCCTGCGTGACGTCGAGGGCCAGCTGCGCCTTCTGCGAGGTGAGCTCGATCTCCGCCGAGCGGCGCCCCGCGCTCGCGGCGCGGTTCTGCGCCTGCACGCGCCCGCCGGACCAGAGCGTCATGGAGCCGGTGGCTGCCAGCTGGTACTGGTTCTGGGCGCCGAAGCCGACCTTGGAGAAGTCGATCCCCCCGCTCGACGAGCAGCGCGAGAAGAGCTCGAGCCCGGCGATGCGCGCGGCATCCGCCGCCCCCGCAGGGGCGAGGTAGCGCGAGCAGGGCTGGAAGTACGTCACCGTGTCGTGCGGGGGGACGGGGGGCACGGTGGGGGGCGGCGCGGGCGAGCTGCCATCGGAGAGCGCCGAGAACTGCGTGGCGAGGGTCCGCGTGTAGCCAATCGAGCCGTTGACCTGCGGGAGGTACTGGGCGCGCGCTTGCAGCTGCTGGCCGCGGGCGCGCATCACGCCGGCCCCGGCGATGCGCAGCGCCTCGCTTTGCGCCTGTGACAGCCGCAACGCGTCTTCGAGCGACAGGGGGCGAGCCGCCTGGCCCGCGGCGCGGCCGGACACCGCCATCAGCGCCGCCGCCAGGGCAACGCCCAGGTGCAAGGACTTCATGGAATCGGGAAGGATGGAGTCGAGTCGCATCTCACGCCGCCTCGCCGGCCGAGGGCGCGCCGGTGGCGCGGACGGACGCGAGGGGCGACGGCATCGGAACACCGAGGGCACGCACGAAGGTGCGGACGTAGCGCACCGGCGCCTCGTGCTCGGGCTGGGGAAAGACACCCGGGACGATCTCGCGCCCCATGGCATCGGAGAACAACGCATTGAACAGGAAGGAGCACGCCGCCACCACGTCGCCCCCCTCGCCCTCGGGGTGGCGCTCGACGAGCCGGGTGGCGTACTGCACCAGCTCGTTGAAGTGGGGCGTCTGCCCGCGACAGAGGTGCGGCCCCATCTCGGGGTGCTCGTCGAGATCCGCCATCGTCTGGCGGATCATCGATCGATGCTGTCGCAGGGCGTGCAGGTGCGCCTGGCACCACGCCGTGAGTTCGTGCTCCACATCGCCGGGCTCCTCGGGGAGAGTGACGTGCCCCATCGGATCCTGGCAGGTGACCGCTTCCGCGATCAGCTGCGCCTTGGAGCCGAAGAGGCGAAAGAGCGTCACTTCATTGACTCCCGCCTCGTCGGCAATTCGTCGGGTCGTTGCTCCCCGGAAGCCAAGTTCGGCGTAGACCCGACTCGCGGCCTGGAGGAGCTTTTCTCGGTTATCCATCGGCATAATCGGCGAGAATTAGTCGGCGCTAACCGGATGTGCAAGCAAGCACTTGCATGTAACGGATCGCGGGATGCGGTAGTTTCGGAAGTTTCCGACGCGGCTGGCTCGCACGAGTCTGCGGCGATTCACCGCCGGGCGTATCGGTCGAATGACCCATACGGCGCGCGACTCCCGAGGCGCCGGCGCGCCGGGGCAGGATCGGGGGGGGTCCGGGAGCGCGGTGGGCGCGCTGGGGGCGCGGGGTAGGCGCGCGGTGGGACGCGATGCGACGCGATGCGACGCGGTGCGACGCGGTGCGACGCGGTGCGACGCGGTGCGACGCGGTGCGACGCGGTGCGATCACGGATGGCGACAGCGTATACATCCGTTTGTCGAAATAGCACAACTGCAAGACGCACAATTACTTGCGCGCAACTAACGCCTGCTTGAACTTCGACCAGTGATGCCGCGGCGTCGCACTACTGCCGGCTCAAGGGCGGCGCCCGCATGGCGCTCGCTCGGCGTCCGCACGGCGCCCGCGCCGGGATCATCGCTCGCTGCGTGGGATCACCAACCGCTCCGCCGTATGAGTCGCCGAAAACGCCACCACCTTGTTGTCCACCAACCCGGCCCGGCGCCCGGCAGCAAAGACGTCGACGTCCCGCAACGTCGCCTCCTTCCCCTTTCGGTGCACCACCCAGATGGCCCCATTGGGCACCAGCACCGCACGAAGCGCCGCCAGGCGAGCCAGCTCGTCCGTCGACTCGGCCCCCAGCAGGATGACGTCGGACGGCGTCGCCGGCTGCGTCGCGTAGCGCCCCACACGCCGCTCCAGCTGCTGGAGAAAGTCTCCATCGGTGACGCCGAGGACCACGACCGTCATCCCCTCCTTCACCCCGAGCTTGTCCATGAGCGACCGCGGGTTGCGGATCCGGGCGAGCCAGGTCATCGCCATCCCGGTGGCCAGGTGCAGGCGCACCGGCCCTGCCTCGTATTCGAGCACGAGCGCATCCCCCTGCACCTCCACGCGCAACACCTCGGTCAGGGCGAGCGTGATTCGCTGCGTCCGGCCGCGAAAGGCGATATGGTCGGTCTCGAGCAGGGCCTTGCCCGCGACCTTCCGGCGATCGCGCTCGAGGGTGCAGTTGGTCTCGAGACCCATGATGTCGAGAAGACGAGAAGACGAGAAGACGAGAACGCGGGGAATCATGGGGCGGGCGCGGGCGGTTCGGAACCTCCTCGCGGCAGTGGCATAGCACGCTCGACGAGTCGCGTTAGCTTCCGGGACTTCGGCCTCCCCCTCGTGAACCAACTGAGAGAACGCGTTCAGGCAGCTGTCGGAAGCGGGTACCGCATCGAGCGCGAGCTGGGAGGCGGCGGGATGAGCCGTGTCTTCCTCGCCACCGAGGTGGCCCTCGACCGCTCGGTCGTCATCAAGGTTCTCGCCCCGGAGCTGATCAACGAGGTGATGGCCGCCCGGTTCCGCCGGGAGTTCCAGGTCACGGCCGTCCTCGGACAGCACCCGCACATCCTCCCCGTCCTCTCCACCGGGACGAACCAGGGGCTCCTCTACTACACCACCCCGTACATCGAGGGGGAGTCGCTGCGCCTCCGGATGCAGCGCGAGGGGAAGCTCCCGATCGAGGAGGTCGTGCGCATCCTCTCCGAGCTCGCCAGCGCCCTCGCGTTCGCCCACGAGAAGGGGATCGTCCACCGCGACCTCAAGCCGGAGAACGTCCTCCTCTCCAACGGTCACGCCATCCTGGCCGACTTCGGGATCTCGTCGGTCCTGAGCGGCCCGCGTACCCCCCCGCCCGGCGGCGAGGGGGTGCGCCTCACCGAACTCGGGATGGCGGTGGGGACGCCGGGCTACATGTCGCCCGAACAGGCGGCGGGCGACTCGCAGATCGATGGGCGTTCGGACCTGTACTCGCTGGCCGTGATCGGCTACGAGATGCTGGCCGGCACCCCCCCCTTCGTGGGCGACTCCGCGCTGGCGGTCATGAGCGCCCACCTGAACGCCACGCCGAAGGCGGTCGAGGCGCTGCGTCCCGACACGCCGCCGCCGCTGGCCGCCGCGTTAGGCAGGGCGCTGCGCAAGGACCCCGCCCACCGCTTCCAGTCGGCAGACGAATTCCGCGCCGCGCTGGGGGGGACCACCTCGGGGGCCGCGGTGGCGCCGCCACGCGCGCGGCGCCGGTGGGGCGCGATCGCGGCCGGCGCGGCGTTGCTCCTGGCGGGAGGAACCTGGCTCGCCTTCCGCCGCCACGAGCGGCTCGAACGCTTTCCCAACCTCGTCGCCGTCGCCCCGTTCGAGGCCATCGGCCCCGAACTCGAGGTCTGGCGCGAAGGGCTGGTCGACCTGATCTCCACCAACCTCGACGGCGCGGGCCCCCTGCGGGCGGTCGCCCCGTCGGTCGTCATGCGCCGGGCCCCCGCGCGCACGGACCGCAGCGGCGCCCGCCTCCTCGCCGAGCGGACGCACGCCGGCATCGTCGTCTATGGGAGCCTCATCGCCTCGGGGAAGGACTCGGTGCGCGTCACCGCGACCATCCTCGAGACCACCACCGGCCGATCGACCGACGTGCAGCTGCGCGACGAGGCCTCGCGCATGGATCGCCTGGCCGATTCGCTCTCCGTCGCCATCCTCCGCGAGCTGGGGAGCACGCGCGCCATCGGCGCGACCCGCCTCGCCTCGCTCGGCTCGTCCTCCCTCCCCGCCCTCAAGGCCTACCTGCAGGGCGAGCAGTTCTATCGGCGCAGCGACTGGGACTCCGCCGCCTTCCACTACCAGCGCGCCGTCGCCCTCGACTCGACCTTCGCCCCGGCCCTGCGCCACCTCAGCAATGCGCTCAGCTGGAAGCTGACGCCGGGAGTGGAGGTGTCGCACGAGGGGTACCAGTACGCTCTGCGTGCCGGGGCGCTCAACCACGGGCTCGCCCCGCGCGAGAGCGTCCTCGTCGCCGCCGACTCGATCTTCGCCGCCCTGATGCTGTGGAAGCCGGGCGACCCGCTGCCGACCCGGACGCGTCTCGTCAGGCGCGTGACGGCGCTGCTCGACGAGGGGGTCCGCCGCTTTCCCGACGACCCGGAGATGTGGTTCAAGTTCGGCGACGTGCACCATCACTTCGCACGCTTCACCTTCCCGTCGCGCAGCTCCATGCGCACGGCGCGTGAGGCATTCGAGCGAGCCATCGCCCTCGACTCCGCCTTCGCCCCCGCCTACATCCACCAGCTCGAGCTGGCGGCCAACGACCAGGACCTGGCCGCCGTGCGCGCGTCGGCCGCCGCCTACCTCGCCCTCGACCCGCACGACGTGCAGGGGCAAGGGGTCCGCCTGATGCAACGCCTCCTCGCCCCCGATCGCCCCTCGGGCGACGAGGCCGACTCGCTGGTGGCCAGGGCCTCGCCGGAGGTGCTGCAGGCCGCCTTCAGCATCGTGGTCCCGGTGATGGACTCGGCCGAGACCCAGGTGGCGATGGCGCGCGCCCTCGTGGCGTCGGTGCGCGCCGGCCGGATTCCCCAGGAGCTCGCCCGCGGCATCTCGGCGACCTACGTCAGGGCGCTCCTGCTGCGCGGGCACGTGGCGGGCGCGCTGGCGCTGGCGGACAGCGGCGAGTCGATCCCGTTCCTCGAAGCCGCCTTCCTGCGCGTCATCCCCCCCGACAGCGCGGGGCGCATCTTCGATCGCTGGTTCGCCGATTCCCTGGCGGCGCGCCGCGTCGCGGCCGGCGCGGTGTACTGGTCGCTGGGGGGCGACAGCGCACGCTTCCGCCGCGCGGTGCAGCTGGCGGCCAGCAACCGGCTCCCCGGCGTCCCCGCGGCGCTCGTCCCGGGGTGGCAGGCCCTCGCCCGCGGCGACACCGCCGCCGCCATCGCCGCGCTCACGCTCCCGGATTCCAGCTGCACCTCGTGGTGCTGGCAGGCGCGCCTCCCCCTCGCGATGCTCCTCTCGAGCACGCGGCGCGACCGGGAAGCGGCCGCGGTCCTCGACCAGGACTTCCTGGCCTGGCCCTCGCTCCGGGTGATGTGGATGCTGGAGCGCGGGCGCGTGAACGAACGGCTGGGCGTGCGGCCCAAGGCCATCGATGCCTACCTCTACGTGGCGAACGCGTGGCGGAACGCCGACCCGCTGTTGCAGCCGTACGTCGAGGAGGCCCGGCGCGCCCTGTCGCGCCTGAACACCGACCCCACGCGTAGCTGACGCCCGGGTCCGCGCGTTGCGCCTGCGCGATCGCGGTCCCCGCGGTGCAGGATTCACCTGACGTCGCTGGCTCGCTTCTCCCGACTTGTGGGCGCCCCTCTGCCGCGTGCATGATGCCGCCATGACGCCGCGCGACCTCCGACGGCGCGTGTTGCGGCCGCTGGTGGCCGCGCTCGCGATGCTGGCAACCCTCCACGGGTTGTCGGGGATGTCGTGCCCGCACGTCGCCGCCGCCGCGCATGATGCGTCGCGCGGTGCGAGCGCCGCTCCATCGCACGCCGAGGCGAACCACGCCGAGGCGAACCACGCCGGGGCGAACCACGCCGAGAGGGGGCACCACGGCGCATCGGCCGCACACGCCACCGACACGGACGAGCACGAGGGCAACCCGATGCCGGGGTGCCAGTGCCCCGGTGCCTGCCTGTGCACCCCGCTCGCCGTCGCCGCCTTCGTCCCGCGCGAAGCATGGACGGCGGATCCCGTGCACGAGACGGCGTCGCGGCCGGTCGAGGTCGTGGTCCCGGCGACGCGCATCACCTGGCGCCTCCCTCCCGCCACCGCACCACCCATCCTCCTGGCCGCCGCCTGACGACGACGCCGGCATGGGGCCGGCGTCTCCCGTGCCTTCCAGGAGACTTCATGTTGCCGCTGATTCCTCGCGGGCTCGCCCCCGCGCGTGGGGGCGTGTGCTCCCGCATTCCTGCCGCTTTCCTCGCCCTCGCCACCCTCTCCATTGCGCCCGCGCTCGTCCCGCTCGGGGCGCAGCCGCTCGAACGCCGGTCGGGCACCGTCGTCGCGGCCGATTCCCGCCTCCCGCTCGCCGGCGTCCTGGTGGGAAGCGGGGGATTCCACGTCTACTCCGATTCCGCCGGCCGCTTCGCCGTTCGCGTCGCCGACGACACCGCCCTGGTCACCTTCCAGCGGCTCGGCTACCGCACCCTGTCGGTGGCGGCGCACGCCCTGCCGCCGGTCGTGACGCTGTCGCCGCGCCCGACCATGCTCGATGTCATCACCGTCGCCGCGGCCTCGCCCCACGACCTGGGCGAGGGATCGGCGTTAGGCACGGCGCTCATCCGGCGCGCGGCGGTGGGCGAGCGGGGCGGCTCGTCGCTCGCCGAGCGCCTGGAGGGGGTGGAGGGGCTCTCCCTGCAGCGGATGGGGGAATGGGGGTCGCGCGCCCTGCTGCGCGGACTCGGGGGCGAGCGGGTGACGGTGATGGTCGACGGGGCCCGCGTGAATCGCGCCTGCACCTTCGGGATGGACCAGGGGCTCGCGACCATCGACCCGTCGACCGTCGATCGCGTGGAGGTCCTGGCCGGCCCGGGCTCCACGCTGTACGGATCGGGGAACATCGGCGGGGTGATCAACGTCGTCACGCGCCGCCCCGCGCGCGGCGACGGGTGGTCGGGGGAATTCCGCGCCGGCGGGGCATCGGCGGCGCCAGGGGCCTCGTTAGGCTCCACCGTCGCCCTGCGCCAGGCACGCCTCGACGCCACCCTGTCGCTCGACGTGGCCGACTACGCCGACTATCGCTCGCCCGAGGGGCGCGTGGACGGCTCGGCCTATCGCGACGGGACGGCGGCGCTCACCGTCGGCGTCGCGCCCACCGCGGCGCAGCGCCTCGCGCTGGCGGCATCGTCGTACCAGGGGCGCGACATCGGCTGGCCGGCGATGGCGGGGACGACGATCCCCAGCGAGGGGAGACACTCCGTGGCCCTCGATTACGGGTGGCAGGCGGGGCGCCGCCGCCTCGACGCCGTGTCGGCGCGCGCCTACCTGCAGCGCCTCGACCACCACATGACCATCGACATGACGATGCCGATGACGATGCCCAACGGGATGCCCACCTCGATGCGGTCGCAGACGGATGCCCGTTCGCACTCCGTCACGTCCGGTGCCCGCGCGCAGCTCCGACTCGTCCCCCTCGCGCGCAGCCGCGTGGATCTCGGCGTCGACGTGACGCAGTGGGACGCCGAGGCGACGCGCTGGAACGAGTCGCGCCGGGTGAACTCGTCAGGCGGGACGATCGGGACGCCCACGTCCTTCGTCTTCCGCACCTGGCCCGGAGTCCGGGTCGTGGACGCCGGGGCGTTCGGCCAGGGAGAGTACTCCCTCTCGCGCGCCCTCATCGCGAGCGCGGGCGTGCGCGTCGACCGCGCGTCGCGCCAGGCCGATGGGGAGCGTTCCGCGCGCGACTGGATCACCACCGGCAACCTGGGAGCGCGCCTCGACCTGGGCGGGGGATTCGACGCCCGCACCTCGTTGGGGTGGGGCTACCGCGTCGCCGATCCCACCGAGCTCTATGGGATCGCCCTCCGTCCCGACGGGTTCGTCTATCGTGGCACTCCCACGCTCGCCCCGGAAACGAACCGCAACCTCGAGGCAACGCTCGGCTACCGCGCCCCGCGCCTGCTGGAGGGCTTCTCGGCCTCCGTCACCGCCTTCCGCAACGACCTCCATGACCTCATCGCCCCCAGGCTGGCCGCCGGCGATTCCGTCAGCGGCAAGCCGGTGCGCGAGTACGCCAACATCAGCGAGGCCCGGTTGCAGGGCCTCACCGCGGCGAGCGACCTCGGCGTCGGTGCCGGGGTGCGGGTGCGAGGGGCGATGACGTGGGTGCGCGGCGAGAACCGCGTGACCTCGACCCCCCTGGCGGCCACCCCGCCGCTCGAGGGGACGCTCGCCGTCCGCTTCGTCCCCGGCGTGTCCAGGCGCTGGGTGGAGCTGGAGGGGCGCGCCGCCGGCCGGCAGGAGCGCATCGCACGGGAGGCCGGCGAGAAGGTGGCGCCGGGGTACGGCGTCGTGAACGTGCGCGGCGGCTTCGAGGTGGCGTCGGTCGGCGTCGTGGCGGGCGTGGAGAATGTGCTGGACCGTGCCTACCGCGCCCACGTCGACCCGCAACTCCTTGTGCGTCCCGGGCGCAACGTGTACGTGCGGCTGGTGCGCAGCTTCTGACGGGATCCCGCCGCTCCCCTGCACCCCGGTGACGGGGGGCGGCCGGCGGGGAGCGCGGCGCGGCGGGGCGTCACGCCCCGCGAGTCGCGCCCCCCACGCGGCGTCCCGGGAGTGCCACCGCCCATCGGTGCAAGTCATCTTTGGTCCCATGATCCCCGCCCCCCGCGTCGTGCGCTTCGCCGTCCGGCTCCTCCGCGTCGTCCCCATCGCCCCGGTGCGATGGGTGGCGCGCGCGGCGGGAGCGGTGGCGTTCACCGTGGCGCGGGGGCGGCGCGCGACGCTGCTCGAGAACCAGGCCCACCTCTCGCCTAACGTGTCCCCGGCCGCGCGGCGGCGCCTGGCGCGGCGCACGTTGATGAACCTCCTCGACGCGGCGGTGGACCTGTTCCGCGTCCCCTCCATGCGTCCCGGCGAGCTCGCGGCGCTCGTGGCGGTGAGCGGGCGCGAGCACCTCGACGCCGCCCGTGCCCGCGGCAAGGGTGTGGTGGTGGTCACCCCCCACCTCGGGCCGTACGAGCTGGGGGGAGCCTGGCTGGCGGTGATGGGGTATCCCGTGCATGCCATGGTCGAGGAGATCGATCCCGAGACGAATGCCGCGCTCGCCCTCTACCGCGAGGCGACGGGGATGAAGCTCATCTCCCGCAGCCGCGGGGTGCGCGGCGCGTTGCGGCTGTTGCACGAGGGCCAGCTGGTCCTCCTCGTCGCCGACCGGGTGGTGGGGGAGGGAGGCGAGGGAGTGCCTGTCTTTCTTGGCGACGGGGTGCGGGCGGTCCCGACGGGCCCCGCCACGCTCGCGCTGGCCACCGGCGCCCCGATCGTGGTCGGGCACATTGCACGGGCCACATCGGGGAAGGCCCGCTACCTTGTCCAGCTGGAACCCCCGATCATCGCCGAAGGCACGGGCCACGCGTCGCGCGACCGCGAGGCGCTCACACGACGCGTGGCCGAGCGGCTGGCGGCGGCCGTGCTCGCACACCCGGATCAATGGTACGTCTTCCAACCCAAGTGGCTGCCGCGTGACGCCCTCGCCTGACGCTGACATCGTCGCGGCGTTGCCGCGCGATGCGTCCCCTGCGCGCCCGGCGCCGGTGCCATCCTCCGCCGAGTCGCCGTCGCTCCACACGGTGCTGCGCAAGCCGCGGTTTGGCTTCCTGGTGGCCGGTCAGACCGTGTCGCAGCTGGGTGACAAGCTGCATCACATGGCGCTGATCGCCCTGGTCGGCGCCAGCGCCACGGGAAACCGCGGGGGGCTCGACCTCGCGGCGCTCTCGGTCGTGTTCACGGCACCGGTGATCCTCTTCGGCCCCATCGCGGGGGCCCTGGTCGACCGGTGGAGCAAGCGCGCCACGATGATCGCCTGTGACGCGTTGCGCGCGCTTCTGGTGACGATCATCCCATGGCTCTTCGCGGCAACCGGGAGCCTCTGGCCGGTGTATGCGGTCGCGTTCGTCGTCTTCCTGCTCGGCGTCTTCTTCAACGCGGCCAAGATGGCGCTCATCCCCGAGCTGGTCCCGCGCGAGCAACTCCTCGCCGCCAATGCGGCGCTCACCTTCGTGGGACGTTTCGCGACGGTGCTGGGGATCGTGGGCGGGGGGGTCATCATCGGGCTCGCCTTCTGGGGCCGCTTCGGGTGGAGCGACTTCGCGGCCGGCTTCTACCTCGATGGCGCGTCGTACCTGGTGTCGGTCCTGACGCTGCTCGCCATCGTCCTTCAGGGTCGCGGCGTCGCCGACCGCCCTGCCGCGATCCCCGTCCCCCCTGATCTCGTCGTGAAACGGGGGCTTTCGACCATCGTAGGGGACGTGGGGCGGACGCTGGGCGTGGTGTGGCGCGACCGTACCATGCGCTTCACGTTCACCTCGCTGGCCTCCCTGGCCCTGTTCGCGAGCACCGTCTACGTCGCGATGACCTATTCGGTCCAGACCGTCCTCGGACGCGGGACGAAGGGGGTCGGCTACCTTGGGGGGACGCTGGGCGCGGGGATGATCGTGGGCTCGCTCCTGGTGGGGACGATCGGGAGCCGGTGGGACAAGCGCCAGACGATCATGGTGGGGAGCGCGGTCATCGGCTTCCTGATGATCCTCGGCGGGGTTTTCTTCTCGTTCGCGATGTTCGTGCCGGTCGCGTTCGTCGGCGGGGCCCTCCTGGCGCCCGTGATGGTCTCGCAGGACACGCTGTTGCACGAGGGGGCGCCGCCAGCTGCACGGGCGCTCATCTTCTCCACCAAGGACCTCATCCTGGGAGGGGCATTCATGCTCTCGGCGCTCGCGGTTGGCGGGACGATCTACGTGCTCGGCCGCCTCGGCGTCGACGAACCGTATCGCCTGTCGCTGTCCGCGGTTGGGCTGGCGATCCTCGTCACCGGCGTCGCCGGGACGCTCTCGCTGGTCGCCGAAAAGCGTGGCGCCCGCAGCGGCTGAGCTCGGCAACGACTCGCGCATTCGACGCGTCCCCCCTATCCTCCTGACCGCATGCGGATCATCCAGGTCTCACCCTACAGCTGGGATGCCCCCGGGGGCGTGCAGATCCACATCCGCCAGCTGACCCGGCACCTCCAGGAGCGCGGGCACGAGGTCCTCGTGCTGGCGCCGGGCGACGTCCCCGGACATCGGGGTGACACCCTGATCGTCGGTGGGACGTTCACCGTCTGGTCGAACGGGTCACTCGCCAAGATCTCCCTCGCCCCGCGCACACTCGCGCGGCTGTCGCGCGCCATGCGCGACTTCGCCCCGCACGTGGTGCACGTCCACGAGCCCTTCGCCCCAGCCATCGGCCTCAAGGCGGTGATGGCATCACCGGCGCCGGTGGTGGGGACCTTCCATTCGTACTTCGCGCGCGAGACGCTGGAGGGGCGGGTCTACACCGCGATCGCCCCCCTCCTGCGCCCGGTCTGGCGGCGCGTCGACCGGCGCATTGCCGTGAGCCAGGCCGCGCGCCACTCCGCCAAGGGGCGGCTCGGCAAGGGCGACGTCACGATCCTGCCTAACGGCGTGGAGGTCGAGCGCTTCGCGCAGGCCACCCCGGCGCACGACGTCCCCGCCGGCCGCAAGCTCCTCTTCGTCGGCCGCCTCGAGCCGCGCAAGGGGCTCCCCTTCGCCATGCGCGCCTTCGCCCAGCTGGCCAGCCGCTATCCCGACCTCAGCCTCATCGTGGTGGGCGACGGACCGGAGCGCGACGCCATCAACCAGCTGCCGCCGGACGTGCGCCGGCGGGTGCACCTCAAGGGAAAGGTCTCGTACGAAGCGCTCCCGACCTACCACCGCGCCGCCGACGTGTTCATCTCCCCGGCCACCGGCGCCGAGTCGTTCGGGATCGTGCTGGTGGAGGCGATGGCCGCCGGGCTCCCGGTGGTGGCGAGCAACATTCCCGGCTACCGCGAGGTGGCGCGCGATGGGCGCGAGTCGCTCCTCGTGAAGCCGTCCGACGCCGACGCCCTCGCCGAGGGGATCGCGCACCTCCTCGACCACCCCGCCGAGGCGGCGAGGCTGGGAGCCAGCGGGGCCCTGCGGGCGCTGGATTACGGCTGGGACCAGATCATCGGTCGCCTGGAGGGGGTGTACGAGTCGCTGGCGGGAGTGCCACGGCGCGAGGCGCTCCCGGTCGCCGTCTAGGCGGCAGGCGCCGTCTGGGCGGCAGGCGCCGCGACGACGGCCGCGCGAACTCAGCGACCGACGGCGGCGGCGAGCATCGTCTGCAGTCGCTCGGTCATGACGTCCCAGGTCCAGGCGTCGTGCACCCACTGGGCGCCGCGGCGCCCCATGGACTCGGCGCGCCCCTGGTCGATGAGGAGCGGGGCGATGGCCTCCGCGATTGCATCTGGCGACTCGGGGTCCACCACGACGCCGGTCTCGCCGTCCCGGACCGCCTCGGGGGCGCCCCCGGAGTCGCCGACGACGACCGGGCGCCCCACCGCCTGCCCCTGCAGGAAGACCGCTCCCAGCGCCTCGATGTCGAGCCCCATCCGCCGCGCGCGGCAGGGCATGGCGAAGACGTTGCCGGCGCGGAAGTAGGCCGGAAGCTCGGCGTACGGGACGGCGCCGGCGAAGGTCACCGCCCCCTCCACGCCCGTCGCGCGCGCCAGCGCGCGCAGCGACCGGTCGTAGGGGCCGCTCCCGACGATGAGCAGGCGCACCCCGGGGACGGCGCGCGCCAGCCGGGGCATCGCCCGGATGAGCATGTCCTGTCCCTTGCGGGGCACCAGGCGCGAGACGCAGCAGACGACGGGGGTGTCGCCTAACGAGTGACGGGCGCGGACGGCGGCGTCGCCGACCCCCGGGTGGAACGCCGCGGTATCGATGCCCGAGGGGAGGAGCCCCATGCGCCCCGTCCAGCCGAAGGCCCGCTCGAGCCGGTGCCGGGCCCAGTCGCTGACCGCGGTCAGGAGCGAGGCCCGGTGCCCGATGTGGCGCAGCACCCCGGGGACGAGCGCCCCGGTGAGCTCGAGCCCGTGGGCAAAGCCGCCGTAGGGAATGTCGAGCTTGCGCCTGACGGCGGGCCCCATGTGCCCGAGCGGCCACACCGCGCCGAACAGCACGACGTCGGGACGCCGCGCGCGCAGCAGCGCATGCAGCTGGCGGCGAACGCCCGGCGTGGGGAGCATCATCTCCGTCGGCAGCCGGACCACCTCCTGCGGGAAGTCCCGGTCGTGCCCGGCCGCCCCGCGGTACGTCGACGCCAGGACCGTCACGTCGCCCGGGGGAAGGCGGCGGACGAGCTGCGCGACGTAGTCGTTGATCCCCCCGATGCGCGGGGGAAAGTCGTTGGTGACGACGAAGACCTTCACGCGCGCGTCAGCCGGCGAGGTTCGCGTTGACGTACGCCGCCTCCCCCGTCACCTCCCGCACCACCGCGGGCGCCAGCCACGAGGGGAGGTCGGGGACCACCTCGGCCGACGGCAACTCGACCTCGGCCAGCACCAGGTCGCGGTCGGTGAACTCGTCGATCTCCCACTGCAGCGCGCCGTCGCTCACCACGTGGCGGCGCTTGGTCACGCGCCGCCCCTCGGTCAGCGGCCAGAGCGCCTCGAAGGTCAGGGCCCCGCACTCCTCCTCGACCTCGGTGCGGGCCACGCCGCTCCCCACCTTGATCGTGCGGAAGTAGCGCTCCTCTCCCTCGTCGCGCACGCGGCGGACCCGCTCCACCAGCCGGGTGCCCGGCAGGTATCCCTGCGCGATCTCCTTGACCCGCGCCCCGGGGAGGACTTCGGGGAGGGCGTCCAGCAGGTACTTCCGCTCGATCTCCACACCGCTCCTCGCGCGGGCGTCGAGGGCGTCGGCGATTGCTTCCACCCCCGCGACCAGCGGATCCAGCGCCGCGCCGGCAAAGTCGCGCTCCACCACCCGGAAGGCCTCGAGGGCACGCTCCTGCACGTGGCCGATCATCGCAACGACGCCGGGACGCGGGCTCCGCTTGCGCGGAGGAACCACCGGCGAGCCCGCCACGGCGGGCGGCGGCGCCACGAGCGCCGCCGTCTCCTCGCGCGCGGCCCGCTCCAGGGCGCTGGCCATCACCTGCTGCCAGGCGTGCGCATCGTGGAAGTCGCCTAACGCGTCCTGCAGCGCCTTGAGGCGCTCGAGGGTCTCCTTCCCCCCCTCCACGTGCGGGACGATCGGCTCCAGCTGGTACCGGAGCCGCTTCCCGGCGATGCGCGCCCGGTGGGCGGCCTCCACGTCGTGCGGGGCCCGCACGAGCTCGAGCCGGCGCCGCAGCGTCGACAGCTGCGCGCGCAGCGTCGCCGCCATGGACCCGGCGAAGCGGGTCACCTGCGCCCCGTCGTGCACGTGCATGCGCAGGCGGTAGCGCGGAAGCCGCGCCTCGAGCAGCTCGCGGGCCCGCTCGAAGTCGCGCGACACCTCGGCCAGGACCTCGACATCGGCCGCCGCCTTCCGCTGCGCCAGGCGCTGCAGGAGCCAGACCGCCCCCACCCGCTGGCGCGACGTCAGCTTGGTCCGCTCCCCCTCCAGCCACCCGGCCAGCACCTCGGCGTCGCGGCTCTCGTTGGTGGCGCGCGCCAGCCGGCGCAACCACTTCTGCGCCCGTCGAGGGGACGAATCACCGAGGACGTCGCCCTGGGTGCGCAGCCAGCTGCGCAGGCGCCGGATCGCCACCCGGAAGTCGTGCAGGGCCTCGGGGTCGTCGGGCGGCGAGAGGCGCTCGCGCTGCGCCGCTGCATCGTCGAGGAGGGCCAGCGCCACCAGGCGCACCGCCCGCCCCTCGTGCTCGTCCAGCAGCTCGTCGGGAAAGGACGCCACCGCGGCTACCCTGCCAGGTCGCGCAGCTGCGCCGGGGTCAGGAGCCAGTGCAGCCTCGCCTTCCCCGCCGCCGGCTTGCGATCGAACTCGAGGAGCGCCACCCCGCCCTTCTTGAAGACCACCACCGGCTCGTCGCTCCCGGCAAGGGACCACAGCACCAGCGACGACACGTGCGGGTCGTGCCCGACCACGGCGACCGTTGCATCTGCCGGCTGCCTGGACAGCCAGGCGAGCAGCTCGCGCGGGTGGTGGTCGGGGCGCAGCGCCTCGACCACCTCCACGTCGGGAATGCGATACTCGTCGGCCACGATGCGCGCCGTCTGCTGCGCGCGCACCAGCGGGCTCGAGGCCAGGACCTCGATGTGCGTGGCCGCGTGGCGCAGCCCCTTGGCGTTGCGCCGCATGCGCCGCTTCCCGAACGGCGTCAGCGGGCGGTCGTCGTCGTGGCCACCGGCGGCCGCGTGCGCCTCGCGCTCCTCGGCGATGGCGTGTCGGATGACGAGCAGTTGCATGGTCGCTCTCCGTTGCGTTACGGCTTGGGCGCCGCCGGCGGCTTGCGCGTCACGATCACGAAGTCGGCGCGCCCGGCATGCTCGGCCGGCGACGCCGTCGCCGGGTCGTCGACCGGGATCGCCGTCAGCACCACCGTCCGGGCCCCGGGATCCCGCCGGGAGACACGCGCCGCCGTCCCGAGACCGAAGTCGCTGTGGAAGGCGCCATCGACATGGAGGACGACCGCGCCCGGATGCCGCGCGCGCGCCGCCACGATCGACTCCGCCATCGCCTCGTCCTTCACGCACTGCGCCTCGTAGAAGCGGTCGGTCATGGCGTGCATCGCCGCCGAGTCGGCGGCATTCGGCGGCCCACCGCCGGCGCCGTGCCCCTTCATGGTCTCGGCGAAGCGCGCGTAGTACGCGTCATGCGGGCACAGGTTCTCGCGCGCGGCGAAGGCGCGCTCGCCGGCGGCCAGGGTGTCGAGGACGGCCAGCCCCTTGCGGCTGACGGCACTGGCGATGCGGCGCGGGACGTTCGACGCCACCACCGGCCACCCGCGCGCGCGCGCCAGCTCCACGAGGGCCCGGTAGTCGGTCGTGTACCGCTCCCACGGGCGCGACCGGGCCAGGAAGTCCGCTTCGGAGATCCGCCCCGCCAGGTAGTCGTCGAGGATGGCCTGGACGTCCCGCTCGAACATCTCGAGGGAGAGCACGACCGGGCGCCCCCCATTCCCCAGCCCGGCGAGAACGGCGAGCTCGGCGCGGTGCGTCGCCGGGTCGTCGTGCTGCTCGCCGAAGAAGACGACGTCGGCCCGGGCGGCCGCGCGCAGCATCGCCTCGAACGAGACGTCGCGCCGGGCGGCCGAGGCGTAGAACCGGCTCTCGGAAACGGGGGCAGGGGCCACGTTAGGCGCCGGCGGGCGGGCACAGGCGCCGGCCAGGGCGGCAACGACCACGAGGGCGGCGCGAGGCGCGCGAACAGGCATGGACGAGGAGTCGGAAGGAGTGAACGCACGCCAGGGCCAGGCGCGCGACGGCAGTCTCGCGCCGCAACCCGGCGCGGTCAATCGGGTCAATGCCCACCGGCCAGGAGCGCCGTCAGGAGCAGCCCGCCCAGCGCGAAGGCGTAGTTCCACTTCCCCCGCCCCGGCGCGCCGTTGCCGCGCCGGGACACGAGGATGGCCGCCGAAAGATACAGGAAGTTCCCGGCCGCGAAGGGGACCAGGAAGGTCCCGAACCGCTCGGCGTCGGCCCCGATGAGGAGGGCCGAGACCGCCCCGAGGAGGGCGAGCACCCCGGTGGCGGCGTTCACCAGGATCGCGCGGCGCGGCGACATCCCCCCGTCCACGCAGAGGGCAAAGGTGCCCAGCTCGCGCGGGAGCTCGTGCAGCGCGATCGCCAATCCGGCGAAGACTCCTAACGACGGATCGGCGATGAAGGCGGTGGCGACGAGCGCCCCGTCGATCGTGTTGTGCAACGCGTCACTGGCGATCCCGAGCGGCATCAGGTGGCTCGGGTGCCCGTGCGGATCGTGCACGTCGAGCGGGGCGCCGGCCACCGGGCGCTCGAGGGCGTGGATCGCGCGCTCCATGAGCGCGAGCGCGACGACGCCGAGGGCGACCAGGGCGACCACCCGCACCGGGGAGTCGTCCGCCAGCGCCTCGGGGACCAGGTGGAAGAGCGCCGCGCCGAGGAGCGCCCCGGCGGCGATGAAGATGAGGCGCGGAATCCAGGTGGCGGTCGTCGCCGGGCGCGAGGCGAGCCACCAGGTGGCCGCCAGCGGGATGGCACTGGCGACGCCGACGGCCACGAGGCTGGTGAGCCAGATGGTGGGGCTGCCGATCATGCCACGCACCCCACGCACCGCCCGTACAGCACCACCTCGTGCCCGTCGACCGAGAAGCCCATCGGGGCAAGCGCCGCCAGGTCACCCGGGCACCCCTCAACCTCGAAGACGCGCTCACACACGCGGCAGCGGAAGTGATGGTGGTGATGCGCGTGGGCGAGCTCGTAGCGCGGCGTATCGCCCGGGAGCTCGACAGTGACCACCTCTCCCGCTTCGATCAGCGACCGGAGGGCGCGATAGACCGTGGCGAGCCCGATCGCCGGGACGTCGCGGGCGGCGGCGTCCCGGACCTCCTGGGCGCGCATCGGCATGCCATGCGCCTCGAGGGCGCGTCGCACTGCCGCGCGCTGGCGCGTGTTCCGTTCGGAGGCCATCGTCCATAATGATAATGGATTCTCAACTCTCCGCGAGGGTGGAAGAATCATCCCCTCCTGCGGGGCTCGACAGGGCGGGCGGCGACCGTACCGTAGTATGGGTGAGCCTTCGCCTCCCCCACTCTCCGCTGCAGGGCATATGAGACAGTCCGCCGACGTCGTGACCGGCTGGTCTGCGCGCGTCCGAGCGCTCGCCCATGCGCGAAGATCCGTGCGCGAATGCGTGCGCGGAGGCGCGCGCGGATGTGTGCGCGGGCGTCGCGCCAGGATGGCATGTCTCTGCGTGGCGCTGCTTGCGTGCGACCGGGGGACGGAGATCGCGCCGCCGCCGCCGGACGTGGTGGAGGACATCGACGAGGGGAGCCAGCCCCTGCCGGCATCGGTGGTGGAGTCCCAAGTGCGCTACGAGCTCGCCCCGGCGCTCTCGGCACTGGAGCGTGCGGTGCCGAGGAGCTTCGGCGACATCGAGCAGCGCCTCCCCGTGGCGAGCAACCGGCGCGTCCACGTGGCATACGCCGCGCGGCGGTCGCCGTTCACCATCACGGTGGACTCGTCGCGGGTGACGATCGGCAGCGTGGTGGAATACGAGGGGCGCGGGTGGTACAAGCCGCCGATCGGTCCCGAGGTCAGCGCGGCCTGCGGGACGGGGGACGTCGAGAAGCCGAGGGCGCGGGTGCGGCTGCAGACGACGATCCACCTGTTGGAGACGTGGTCGCTGGAGGCACGTACGCGGGTGACGCGGGTGGAGCCCTACAGCGCGATCGGGCGCGACAAGTGCGCCGTCACCATCTTCCGCATCGACGTGACCGACCGGGTGATGCGAGCCACGCGCGACGTGCTGGAGCGCCAGGTGCGGACGCTGGACCAGGCGCTGGCGGGGGTCAACACGCGTGCGCGATTCGAGCACTGGTGGCGCGACATCTCGCGCCCCATCCGGTTGGGCGACTCGATCTACCTCACCATCCGCCCCCGCCGAGTGCAATTGGGGCGGGTGACGGTCGACTCGGGCTTCGCGGTGGCGCACGTGCGGCTCGAGGCGGCGCCGCGGATCGTGACGGGGAACCGTCCGAACGACTTCGCCCTCTTCACGCCGCTCCCCCCGCTGGTGACCGGCCCCCTCGAGGGACGCGGGCTGCGGGTCTCGCTCGAGGCGCGCTTCGGCTACGACGTGGCCACCGACCTGCTGCGCAAGGCGCTGGTGGGGCGCACCTTCGCGCGCGGCACCCGGGCCATCCGCATCCGCGACGTCTCGCTGGCGGGGATCGGGGGCGGGCGTGTCGCGTTAGGCGTGCGCTTCGACGGGGCGGCGCGCGGGCTGGTGTACCTCACCGGGACGCCGCGCTACGACAACGCGGCGGACCAGCTGCTGATCCCCGACCTCGACTACGACCTGCACACGTCGTCGCTCCTGGTGAAGGGGTTCGCCTTCCTGAGTGACGACCGGTTGCGGGAGCTCCTGCGACAGAATGCGCGCTTCCCGGTGCACGGCCAGCTGGACCGGCTGCGGCAGCTGGCCGTGAAGGGGATGAACCGTGACCTGGCGGAGGGGGTGGCGCTCGCCGCGACGCTGGACCGGGTGGAGAACGTGGGGGTGCGGGCCACGCGCGACGCGCTGCTGGCCCGGGCCGACGCCGGCGGGTCGTTGCAGCTGCAAATCGCGCGGCCGGTGGCGGTGGCCGGCGCCGCCCCCCCTCGCCAGGCGCAAGGAGGGGTGCGCTGACGAGAAACGCCCGCGGGCCGGATGGGCGCGCGGGCGTCTCGATGTCCATGGCACTGGGGCGGCTGGATTCGAACCAGCGACCTCCTGATTAACAGTCAGGCGCTCTGCCAACTAAGCTACACCCCAATCGTCCCTCGCCCGCGTCACGAACGGCGCCGGCGGCGGGAGGCGAAAGATGGCCCCGAACGCAGGGGAAAATCAACTCGGCGCCGCGCGGGCGCACCACGCGGCAGCCCGCCCGTAACGCGCGGGCACCGGCTCCCCGCGTGGCGCACCTGGATGAGATTTTCTTCAGCCGCGGATCGGCGTCGTCACGCGGCGGCGCGAAGCGCACCCACGCGCCCGAACGCGCCCATCCGCGCACCCGCTTCGCCGCGCACCCACCCTCACGCCCCCTCCGCCATCCGCGGCGCGAAGTGCTTGCGGAACTTGGCGAGCTTGGGGGCGATCACGAAGGCGCAGTAGGGCTGCGTGGTGTGCTGCCGATAGTAGTTCCGGTGATAGTCCTCTGCCGGGTAGAACACGGGGAGCGACTCCACCCCGGTCAGGATCGGGGCATCGAAGACCTGCTCGTCGGTCAGCTCCCGGACGATCTCGCGCGCCACCGCCGCCTGCTCGTCGTCGTGCGTGAAGATCACGGAGCGGTACTGCGGTCCGATGTCGTCGCCCTGGCGGTTGGGCGTGGTGGGATCGTGGATGGCGAAGAAGACCTCCAGGAGGGTGCGGTACGACACGCGCGCGGGGTCGTAGGTGAGCTGCACGACCTCGGCGTGCCCGGTCTCCTTGCCGCACACCTGCTCGTAGGTGGGGTTGGGAACGTGCCCCCCGGCATAGCCGGGGGCGATCGCGGTCACGCCGTCCACCTCCTGGTACACGGCCTCCAGGCACCAGAAACAGCCACCGCCTAACGTCGCCTTCCGGGTCGCGTGCGTCACCCTCATCCTCCGTCGCTCGGGTCGTCTGATGGAAGAATACCGAAACGCGCGCGATTGCTCCCGGATTACGGTTCCCTCACGAGGGCGGGAGTCGCACGGCCCGGCCCGGCGCGCGAGGCATGGGAGCGGGAGGGTGCCCCCCTTAGCTTTCGGCCATGACTTCGACCCCACGCGGCCGGGCCGCTCGCCGGCCGGCCTGGTACCTCCTCCCCCGGCCGCACGCCCGCGCGGGCGCGCGGTTCGGCGCCCACTTGGGCGCCCTTGCGACCGCCCTCCTGATCGCCCTGGCGGCCAGCGCCGCCCCCGCCGGGGCGCAGATGATCCAGCGCATGCTGGTGAAGCTGGGCGACAAGACGGTCGCCCTCGACGGCGTGGGCTATCCGCGCGGCAATCCGGCGGCCGACGTCTGGGTCGTCGAGTTCGCCGACTTCGGCTGCCGCTACTGCGAGAAGTTCTGGCGCGAGACGCTCCCGGTCTTCGACTCGCTCTACGTCGACCGGGGGCGCGTGTACTGGAAGTTCGTCCCCTTCACGATCGGGAGCTTCCCGCACTCGACGGAGGCGGCCGAGGCGGCGATCTGCGCGGCGGAACAGGGGAAGTTCTTCCCCATGCACGACATCCTGTACGACAAGCGCACGGAGTGGATGAAGGCTGCGGACGTACGTCGCCAGATGGCGACGTACGCCGCCCGCATCAGGCTCGACGCCGCGCGCTACGAGCGGTGCGTGAAGGGGCCAGGCGTGAAGGAGCAGCTGCGCCGCAACAACGCCCTCGCGCAATCGATGTACGTGCGCGGGACGCCGACCTTCTTCATCAACGGCGAAGTGGTCCCCGGAGCGCTCCCCACCGACCTGTTCGTGAAGGGGATGGACGCCGTCCTCAAGGCATACGGCGGCAAGGGCGGGCGCTGACGGCGACGCCACGTCGACGCTATGGCGCGACGCTATGGCGCGGCGCTACGGCGCCGCCCCCTTCAGCTTGCGGTCGAAGTAGGACGCGATGGCCGCGTTGACGCGCCGCTGGTTGGCGTGGCGCATCCAGTGGTGCGTGTCGTCGACGATCACGATCTCCTCGTAGTCCACCCCCTTCGCCGCCAGGCGCTGCACGAGGTCGACGGTCTGCGAGAAGCGGACGTTGCGGTCGTCGTCGCCATGGATGAGGAGGACGGGCGAGGTCCACGTGCCGACGCTCGAGACGGGAGAGGACTGCCACGCCACCTCGGCGGCCCGATCGCGATCGGTGGGTTCGAAGCGCGTGGCCCCCGCCGTCGCGGCGGCAAGCGCGGCCCCCGCCCCCGAGGTCGGGGCCGCCATGTTGTGGACGCCGTGGATGTCGACCCCGGCCGCGAAGAGGTCGGAGTTCCTGCCTAACGCGAGCGCGGTCAGGTAACCGCCGTACGAGCCGCCGTAGATCCCGACCTTCGCCGGGTCCACCTGCGGGAGGGTGCGCAGGTACAGCGCCGCCGCCTTCACGTCGAGGTACTCGCTGGCCCCCCGCGCCCCGGCGTTGGGGGGCTGGTGGAACTCGTAGCCGTACCCGATGCCCAGCCGGTAGTTGATCGAGAGGACCACGTACCCCTGCGAGGCGAGGTACTGGTTCATCGCGTAGGCGTTGGTGTAGTAGTCGGAGTAGTGCCATCCCAGCAGCATCTGCCGCGGCGGGCCGCCGTGCACGTAGACGATGGCCGGGCGGCGTTTCCCGCTCGCGCCCCCGGCGTCGAACAGGGTGGCGTGGACCACGACGCCATCCTCGGCGTTGTAGCTGACGGCCCTGGGGGTCACCAGCCGCGCCGCCGGGAAGTCGGCGGGAATGCGGTCGCCGGGAAGCGCGCGCGCCCGGCCGCCACCCAGCGGCACCAGCATCGGAATGGGGGGACGCTGGGCGGTGGCGCCGAGGAAGGCGACCGTCGCCCCGTCGCGCAGCAGGACCGGGGTCCACTCCACCCCGCTCCCCGGGGTCAGCACGCGCGGCGCGGCCCGGTCCACGGGGACGGTGACCACGTGCCGCCGGTGCAGGTCGTCGCCCGAGGGACCGGTGTTGGCCGAGAACACCAGCGTCCGTCCGTCAGGGGCAAGCCGGACGTGCTCGACCATGAAGTCGCCCGGGGTGAGCAGCAGCGGCGCCCCGCCCCCCTCGGCGATCGAGTACAGGTGCGGCCACCCGTCCATGTACGAGGCGAAGACGATGCGCCCCCCCGCCGCCCAGTGCAGGTTCACCCCACCGTGGGTGTTGGGGACGGAGCCGCGCAGCGTCTTCGGCGACGTCCAGAGCACGCGCCCCTGGCCGGTGCCCGCATCGGCGGTCCACAAGGCCCACTCCGTGGGACGTTGCTCCAGGACGTTCTGCGCCGGGCCACCGGCCCCCGGCCGCCGCACGAAGACCAGCCGCGTCCCGTCGGGCGACCAGCGGGGCGAGCCGTCGCGGTTGGTCGACGGCGCGACGTAGGTGATCGGCGTGTCGGGACCGTTGTAGATGCCGATGAACGCGTGGTCGCCACGCCCCGAGACGAAGGCCAGCCGGCTGCCGTCGGGGGACCAGGTGGGGGAGCCGTTGTTTCCCCGCGCCGTGAAGAGGCGCCGCGCGGGCGCCGAGCCGTCGAGCGGGACCACCCAGAGCTGGCTCTGCCGCTCGAAGGCCACCACGTCGGAGCGGGGCGAGACCACGGGGGCATCCCCCTCGCCTAACGACTTCGGCTCCCCGCCCTCGAACGGGATGCTCCAGAGCTGCACGGTCACCGGCGAGGGCATCGCCAGCGGGTTCACGGGCAGGGCGTCGTCGAAGTTGGAGCCATGGTCACCGCCGCGGACGTACACCACGTACCGGCCGTCGGGAGAGAGCTGGACCGACGTCAGCTCCTGCCCGTCGTCCTGCGTGTAGTTGGTGAGGCGACGCGGCGTGTACGCCGGCCCCTCGGCCACGTACACGTTGCGCACCCCCGACTCGTTGAGCGTCCAGGCGATGCGATCGGCCTGCGCCGCGGCCCCCAGCTCGCCGGGAAAGGGGTAGCTCGTCACCTGGTCGAGCGTGAAGCCGCCAGCTGCAGCGGCGGGACGCTGGGCGGCGAGCGGCGCGGCGCCGAGCGGGAGCGCAGCGATGGCGCACGCGAGGACGAGGTGACGCATGCAGATCCCCCTGGCTGGAGAGAATGACGACCGTTCGGATACGGTGCAGGCGCGCCCGGCGTTGCGGAAGCCGGGGCCCGCCGGCACCGCCCCCCAGGGTGCGCCGCGGGCACGCCGGCGCCATCACCCCCGCGATGCCCCGGCACCGCGAGCGGGCGCCTCCCCGCGGTCGCCCCCGTCAGCGCGCGTTAGGCGCCGGCTCGTCCAGCAGGCGGCGCACCGCCAGCTCGAGCGTGGCGGGGGCGAGCGGTCCGATGACCTCGTGGCGCACCACGCCGCCACGGTCCAGCAGGAACGACGTCGGATAGCCGCGCACCCCGCCGAAGGCCGCCTCCACGGTGGGACCGACGATGGCGACCGGATACGTCACCCCGCGCTCGCGCACGTAGTCGCGCACGACCTGCTCGCCCCCGCGGTCGACGCTCAGCCCAAGCAGGACGAGCCCCTCGCCGCGGTGGCGCTCGTACATCGCTTGCAGCGCCGGCATTTCCATGCGGCAGGGACCGCACCACGTCGCCCAGAAGTTGACGAGCACGACCTTCCCGCGCAGCTCGGCGGGCGACAGCGCTTCGCCGGTGAGCGTGGCGACCTCGTACGACGGCGATCGCCTTCCCCCGGACTCGACCCCGACCACCGCCCCCAGGTGCGGGAGGAGGCGCGGCGCGAGCCACAGGAGGATCGCGATCGTCGCGAGGTTCCACGGCGACAGCCAACGGCGCCAGCCGGAGTACTGATTCTCCATGGCCGAAGGATAACGGGGGACGAGACGCCCGAGGGGCCACCCGCACAGGCGGATGGCCCCTCGATCGCTGCCGCGATGGCGTCAACCGTTCGCGAAGAGGTTACCGCGCGGCCGGCTCCTCGCCCTCCGGGCGCGGGGGGAGCGGCGCGCGCGGGCGGCGGCCGGGGCGCGCGTCGTCACGGAAGCCGCGTGGCCCCATCCCGTCACGAGGGGCGACGCCACCGCGCTGCGCTCGCCCGTCGCGCATCTCCGACACGTTCCGGTCGAGGAGCTTCTGCTGGTCCGGCGTCAGCACGGCGCGCAGCTCCGACACCGGAGAGCGCTGCGAGCGCAGGGAATCCAGCCTCGTGCGGGCGGCCTGCAGCCGGGCGGTGGCAGCGTCGAGCGCCTTCTGGTCGCCGTTGATGCGCGCCAGCTGCACGTCGGCGCGCGCCGACGTCATCTCGACGATGAGGGGCTTGGCGGCGACGAGGTGACGGGCGCGGGAGCTCCGCAGTGCCTTCTCCTGATCGGGGGAGAGCGTGATCCCGCGGAGGAGGGCCATGCGGGCGCCACCGCGCCGCATTCCCGCCCTCATGCCGGGAGCCCCCTGTTCAAAGCCACGCCCCGCCCCGCGGCCTGGCCCCTGGACGCGCATCGCCCCCGGGGAACGGCCGGCCCGGTCGCCCGGGCGCGGGGCGACGCCACGGTTCATGCGGGCTCCGTCGCGCAGCATCGGGCGGCGCGCCGTGTCCTGACGCGTGGTGTCGGTGGCCTGCGCGGCGACGGACGTCGTGGCCAGAACGGTCAACGCCGCCGACACGGCGGCCAGGTATCGAGTAGTGCGAAGCATGGTCCCTCCTGAGACAGTCGCGCGCCCCTACCGCTGCGCCGACGGGTTGTAATCCCTCACACCCGGTTTGATGCCGAGCCCGCCCCGATGTTAAGGGAAGCAGGGGCCGCACCCGGGGGACGATGACGCGGCTGGCGCGCGCGACGCGCCGACTCGGCACCGGTGCATTGACAGCGCGGGCGATGGTCGCCACGCTGGAGCGTCACATGCGCCCCTTCTTCCTCGCCCTCCTCCTCCTGCTGCATGGACTCGCCCACGCGGGGGCGGGGATCTGGGCGGCCGGACGTGCGCCAGCGTGGCTGGTGACGCCGCTCTGGCTGGTGGCCATGCCGGGCTTCATGGCGGCGGCGCTCGCGATCTTCGGCATGGAGCGCCTGCGCCGACGCGCCGAAGGGGTGACGCTGGCGGCAACGCTCGCCTCGGCGGCGTTGTTGCGGCTGGCGGGAGTCGCGGCCTGGTCGCTCATCGGCCTCATGATCGGGCTCGCCTTCTGCGGGCTGGTGCGATGGTGGGCGCGCCGTGCCCACCCCGAGATCCGCACCCCGACGCTCACCACCGGCGGCCATCCGGTCGTTCCCGAGGTGCCGAGCCTGCGCGAGCGCGTGGGGACGCGCCTGGGGTGGGCGCTACTCGGGTACACGGCGCTGCTGATCGTCCTGCGCCCGTGGTACCAGGCGTGGGGGACGACGGCGGCCGAGCGCGCGTCCCCGGTCACGCGGCTCGCCGGGGCGGGAGCGATGCGCTATCGCGCCGACCACGCGGTGACCGTGCGCGCGCCCGCGGAGCGCGTCTGGCCGTGGGTCGCGCAGATCGGGGTGGATCGCGCCGGCTTCTACAGCTACGGCTGGCTCGAGCGCGCGTTAGGCATCCCGGTGCGGGACACCGACTCACTCGTCTCCGCGTGGCAGGAACGCGCGGTGGGCGACCTGGTACGCGGTGCGCCGCCCGGCTTCCTGGGGGGGCGCTTCGGACGCGACCTGGGGTGGCGCATCACCCGTTGGGACCCGCCGCGGGTGATGGTGCTGGAGCACTGGGGGGTGTTCGTGGTGGAGCCGACCGACAGCACCACGTCGCGCCTCCGCGTCCACACGCGAGGCACGGGGATGCCTTCGGTACGGGCCATCCCCCTCGCCCCGCTGGGCTTCTACCTGTTCGAACCGGCGCACTTCATCATGGAACGGGGGATGCTGCTTGGCATCAAGGCGCGCGCGGAGCGCGGATACCACGCGCCATCTCACACGTAGTCGATGGCGCGCCGGCCCCCGGCGCCGGCCAGCATCCATCGACCGCTTGCGTGACGGCGACTAGTACCGCCAGCTGCGCACGTCGGCGCCGGGCGGCGCCGTCCGCAGCATGCGTTCCACGGCCCACGGGAGGACCATCTGCGGGTAGCGCAGGCGCGAGTAGGCGTTGGCGCGCGCGTGGTCCCCGTTCCAGCAATGCTCGTCGCGGTCGCCGTAGTCCACCACCGCCTCGGCCTCCGGTTTCGTCCGCAGGAAGCTCTCCACCTCGTAGACGGCGTTGTTGAGGTAGTAGTTGTCCATGTCGCCCACATACAGGCGGAGCTTGCCGCGGAGCTTGGGGCCCAGGGTGGCCCAGTCGCGCTGGAGGATGTGCGAGAGGTCGTAGTGCTCCTTCCAGTACGCCGCGGTCACGGGGTCGATCTTCCCCGTCAGGCGATCCCAGATGCGGCGGGGGTACCCATCGTCGCCCACGGGGGAGTAGACGCTCTCCCACACGTCCCACTGGTCGCCCGAGCGCCCCCTGGTGCCTAACAAGTACTCGTAGCGATTCATCTCCTCGAGCGTCGCATCCACGTGCCCCAGCCAGTTGCGGTGACCGGGGCGCGGGGTGCGCTTCCAGCGCGAGCCGATGTAGTAGGCGTTGGTGTCGCTGTAGATGTTGACGACGGTGTAGTGCCGGAAGTCGATGGGATCGGGGCAGGCGATCCAGGCGCCGTTGTACTCGTCGGGATAGAACATCTGCACGGCCATCGACTCCCAGCCGCCGGTCGAGCCGCCGAAGACGAAGCGCGCCCACCCCTGGCCGATGCCGCGGAAGCGACGTTCGATCTCGGGGATCAGCTCGTACTGGATGGCATCGCCATAGGGCCCGTTGTTGGCGGAGTTGACGGCGTAGGAATCGTCGTAGAACGGGGTGGCGTGCTGGAGCTGGACCAGGAGGACGCGGGGGAAGCCGGGGCCGGTCCACTCCTTGAAGAACTGGTAGGAGTAGTCCTGCTGGATGCGGTTGTAGCCGACGAGCGAGAAGCGCTCGCTGTAGTCCGGTGCGAGGTTGGGGTCGGGCGGGACCTCGCGCCAGTTGTCGGGGACCGTGGAGAAGTGTCCGTGGTTGATGACCAGCGGGTAGCGCGCGTCGGGGTGCGACTCGAACCCGTCGGGGAGGGTGACGAAGGCGGCGAGGTACATGTCGCGCCCCCAGAAGCGCGACAGGCGCTCGCTACGGATGCGGACGTGCTTGACGTACCGGGTCTCCTGGAAGGGCGGGATGGGCGGGATGACCTGGTCGATCACGAGGCGCAACGCCTCGCCGCGCGCCGGGTCGACCGCGACGGTGCGCGGGACCGAGAACAGGTTCCCGGGCTTGGCGTTCCAGCGTTGTCCCTCCCCCTGGTCGGGCGGGAGCGAGACCACCTTCCCGTCGCTCCGCCTGAACGTCTCGTAGCGGTTGAGGATGGCCTGCACGCGGTAGCTCCCGCGCGGGAGTGCGCCTAACGACGCGAGCGGGAAGCCGAAGGCGGCGGCGTCGATGGTGCGGGTTTCCCCGGGCTTCCAGCCGGTGACGTCGACGGCGAAGGCCGGCTGGGTATTGGCGCCGTACCCCACCTGGAAGCGCGGCTCGGCGCTGGAATCCGCCGAGAAGACGACGAGCAGTCGGCCGTCGAGCCCGGCCGCCCCCGCGGGGATGCCGCCGGGGATCGTCGCCGGGAGCGAGACGACGACGCGGAGGCGCGCCAGCGGCTGCGCCCTGGCCGGCGTCGCGGCGGCGGCGAGGAACGCGGTGAGCGCGCCGAGCAGGCCGAACGTGGCGGAGATGGCGCGCGCGCGCAGGGCGCGCGTGCTGCGCACGCTGCGCATGCTGCGCGGAATCGCTCCCACGCGCGCGGGGTGAAAGAGCCGCATGACGGGTCCTCGGTGTGAGATCGGGCCGCGGCAACGTGCACCACTCCCGTCCGGGCGTCAAATCGCCCCGCCACCGGGGCGGCGGGACCGGGCGGCGAGCGCATCCGCGCCCCGCCCGTCAGTCGCGTCCGTCGCCCGCGGGGCGGGTGGAGATGCGGACGCCGGCCGAGAGAATCCGCCCCTCGGTCGGGGCCCACGGTGCCACGGCCCAACGTCCGTCAGCCGCACGCGACGGGAGGACGACCGGATCCCACCTCCCCAGGCGGCGGTCGGTCAGGTTCTCGACGTTGAAGAAGAGCTTGTAGCGTCCCACACGCTGCGTGGCGAGGAAGCCGACCGCGACATACGGACGCCCCTCCGCGCGGTAAGGGTTGTCCTCGAGCGCCTGACGCCCCGTGTAGAAGCCCTCCAGCGCGACCCACGTCCCGCGCGCCGGGTCCTCCCACGTCGCGTCGACCCCCCAGGTGTGACGTGGCGCGTACGGCGCCTCCCGGCGCGATGCCCCGGTCGCCAGCTGCGGCTCGCGCGCGTCGGTGTAGGTATACAGGGCCGTGAGGAAGATCGGGGCCAGGTCGTAGACAGCGTACGTCTCGATGCCGCGCGACGTCGCGTTCGCCGTCGCATTCGCCAGCCCGATCGCCCCTGCTCCCGGCGTCGCCACCACCGGGTGCCGCACGCGCGACGCGAAGATCGTGGCATTGAGCTCGACCGCCTGCACCCGGCCGTTGAGGTCCACCGAACCGTAGGTCGCCGACTCCGCGCGCAGGGCATCGAAGCCGCGCACGCCACGGACACCGACGGCGTCGGTCTCCTCCACGAAGGGGGTGGGCGCGTAGTACCCTCGCGTGGCGGAGGCCCGCAGCGACCAGCTGCCGCCGAACGAGTAGAGGAGCGACGCGCGCGGCGAGAGCTGCGTCCCATAACGCGAGTGGTGATCGGCGCGGGCGCTGGCCGTCAGGGCCAGCGGGGTCGCCAGGTGCCAGGTGTCCTGCGCGAACACGGACGTGGTCACGAAGGTGAAGTCGAGGGAGCCGCGCTCGTCGACCTGCGCCGCGTCGCGCTGCACGGCCCCCCCCGCCACCACGTCGTGGCGCCCGAGGTTCGAGGAGAGCGACAGCTCCCCGAAGGCCGTCGAGCGCAGCACGTGCTCGGGCTCCGTGCCGAACGTGCGGGCCTTGCGGTCGACATTCGCGGCCCCCCTCAGCTGCAACAACGTGCGCGACCCGATGAGCCGCTGCGCCACCGCGCCGGCATCGCCTCGGCGGGTGTCGGCCGACTCTCCGTACGCGGTCCCGTCGGGGGCGCGCTGGCCGGTGACGAACCCTCCCTCGCGATCCTCCGCCGTCGCGCCGACCGTCACGAAGAGCGAACTCCCATCTTTCCCTTCGCGGAAGAGGCGGGGGCGCGCTTCCACGCGACGATATCCCGGGAGGTCGGCCCATCCGTCGCCATCGACGTCGGTGCGCGCCTGGGTGTGCGCTCCAGCCACTGCGGTCACCCCGAACCGATCGTTCACGCGACGCGAGAACCACCCGAGCGCATTGCTCCCGTCCCGGCTGGTGGCCTGGACGAGGAGGTCGCCCTCGTGCCCCGGACGCTTGGAGACGAGGTTGATGGTCCCCCCCAGGGCCGACGCACCATACAGCGCCGAGGCCGGCCCCTTGATGACCTCGATCTGGCGAAGGTCGGCCGGGGGGAGTTGCAGGAGGTCCAGCCCTCCCCCGCTCGTCCCGCCATACAGGGGGAGGCCATCCGCCAGGAGCAACGTGTAGCGCGGCCGCAGCCCCTGCATGCGCACCGCCGTCGCACCGCTCCCCGCCGACGTCTGCTGCACCCGGATCCCGGCCATCTCCGAAAGGAAGCCGCGCAGGTCGTTGGGGCGCATCTCGGTCTTCTCGGCGACGTCGTCACCCCCCAGGACCTCGATGCGGGTCGGCTCGCGCTCGATGCGCTTGGCCCCGCGCGCCGAGGTCACGACCACCCCCTGCAACTCTTCGGCGGCCGGCGCGAGGGCAAACGAGATCGACGTGTCGCGTCCCGCCACGAGCGTCAGGAGCGTCGAGTCGGGCCGGTAGCCGAGCAACGTCACGCGAACGGTCACCATGCCGGCGGGGAGGGTGAGGCGCGCCAACCCTGCCGGGTTGGTCGCCGCGCCACGCGCCGCAGCGCCGCGCGGCCCCGCGCGCACCACGGCGTTCTCCAGCGGGACCCCGTCGCCGGTGACGCGCACGGTGAGGATCGCCGTCCCTTGCTGCGCGAGTGCCCGACGGGCCGACCAGGGCATCGCGAGGACGAGGATGGCAACGGCGGAGACGACGAATGGACGAGGCATGGACCCTGGACGGTGTGGCTGACGGATCGGGGCCCCTCCCCCGTCCCCCCGCTCGTGAATGCTACCGGCGGCGGTGGAACTCGAGGATATTGGGAAACGCTAAGGTTCGCCTCGCCCCGCGTCTCGCCCCGCGTCTCGCCCTGCGTTCGGGACGCCTCCGCTGCGGCGCGCGATACCGCGCCGCAGCACGCGCGCCGCATCACGCGCGCAGCCGCGCGCAGGAGAGCGCACGCAGCACCGCGCGCCGCCTTCCGTCGGGGTGGTTACCTTCCCGCGTCGCAGCACCGCGCCATGGCGGCGCGTTAAGGACGCGAACGCGCCGTCTCCATCTCCCCAGATTCCCGCAATGCGCTTGCCCTTTCCGACTCCCGGAGTCGCCCTGACCCCGGGCGCCGTGCTGTGCCTGCTCGTCGCCGCCCCGCTCGTGGCGCAGGAGATCACCCCTCCCCGCGCCAATCGTGCGCTCGTGGCCCCGCGCGTGGGGCGCGCCCACGTCATCACCAAGGCACCGGTGATCGACGGGCGGCTGGACGACGCCGAATGGCGGGACGGCGAGCCGTTCCGGGGGTTCGTGCAACGCGAGCAGAGCGAGGGGGCGCCGGTGTCCGAGCGCACGGAGATTCGCCTCCTCACCGATGGCGAGGCGCTGTACGTGGGCGCCTGGCTCTACGACCGCGAGCCGTCGGGGATCGTCCCCGGCGAGAAGATCCGCGACGTGACGCTGACCAACAGCGACTACATCGCGATCATGCTCGACACGTACCAGGACAAGCAGAACGGCTTCCTCTTCGCCACGACGCCGGCGGGGATCGAGTACGACGGGCAGATCGTGCGCGAGGGTGAGGGGGGCGGGGTGATGCAGACGGGGCAGAACCGGGCCCAGGCCGGCGCGATGGGCGGGTTCAACCTCAACTGGGATGGCAGCTGGCGGGTGGCGACGTCGCGCGACTCGGCGGGGTGGTATGCGGAGTTCCGGATCCCGTTCTCGACGCTGCGCTACGGCGGGGCGTCGGTGCAATCGTGGGGGCTCAACATCGCCCGCATGATCCGCCGCAAGAACGAGGAATCGTTCTGGTCGTTCATCCCCCGGCACTTCAACCTGTACCGGATGTCGATGGCGGGGACGCTGGAGGAGATTGCCGTCCCGGTGCGGAAGGTCGCCACCATCACGCCGTACGTCCTCGGATCGGCGACGCGCGACTTCGTGACGCAGTCGGAGGCGAAGTTTCCGGCCGAGTGGGGGGCCGACATCAAGTACGGCCTCACGCCGAGCCTGACGCTCGACCTCACCTACAACACCGACTTCGCGCAGGTGGAGGTGGACGAGCAGCGGACCAACCTCACGCGCTTCCCGATCTTCTTCCCGGAAAAGCGTCCCTTCTTCCTGGAGAACGCGGGCGTCTTCTCGGCCGGGACGCCGCAGGCGGTCGACCTCTTCTTCAGCCGGCGCATCGGGATCGACAACGGGACGCCGGTGCCCATCATCGGCGGCGGGCGCCTGACGGGGCGCGTGGGGAGTACGACGGTGGGGGCGATGCAGATCTTCACCGACGACGCGCCGGGGGGGACGCAGGCCGGGCAGTCGTACACCGTGCTGCGCGCGGTGCGCGAGGTGTCGCGCCGCTCGCGCGTCGGGGTGATGGGGGTGCAGCGGATGACCACCGACAGCTCCGCCAGCTACAATCGCACCGTGGCGGTGGACGGGCGCCTGGGGCTCGGCGACGCGTGGACCGTGGACTGGTGGGGGGCGGCCACGAAGACGCCCGGGCGCACCGGGAACGACCTGGGTTACAGCGCGCGCGCCGCGTACACCACGCGCGACTGGAACAACAGCCTCCGCTACCTGGAGGTGGGCGGCGACTTCAATCCCGAGGTCGGCTTCATGAGCCGCCCGGCGGGCTATCGCTTCTACGACATCAGCTTCATGCGCTACGTGCGCAAGCCGGAGTGGGCCTGGTTCCGGCAGTGGAACCCGCACACGAGCTATCGCGGCTACTACGGCATGGACGACTTCTACCAGAGCGGGCAGTTCCACATCGACCTGAGCGAGATCGAGTTCTCGTCGGGGGCGCGCTTCGGACCGGAGCTCAACGTCTACCACGAAGGGCTGCAACAGGACTTCGCGATCGCCGACAATGTGATCCTCAAGCCGGGCGGCTACGACTGGGCGTCGGTGGGACTCGACTGGTCCACCGATCCCAGCAAGGACCTCTCGATGGTGTTGCGCGGTGACTTCGGGCCGTTCTACACCGGGACGCGCAACGGCGGGTCGGTGACCGTGACGGCGCGCAAGGGGGCGACGATCTCGTCGTCGCTGCTGCTCGACTACCAGGACGTGACGCTCGACGAGGGGGCGTTCACGCGGTCGCTGGTGGGGCTCAAGGCGGCCTACTTCTTCACGCCGCGCATCTTCATCCAGACGCTGACGCAGTTCAACAACCAGCAGCAGGTCTGGACCGCCAACGCCCGCTTCGGCTGGCTGAACACCGCCGGGACCGGGCTATTCGTCGTGTTCAACGATGGCGAGCAGGCCGACTCGTTCTTCAGCTGGCAGCGGCCGCGCTCCCGATCGCTGGTGGTGAAGTACACCAAGCAGTTCGGGACGGGGGGGTAGGATTGGAGACGGGAGACGGGAGACGGGGGTGGTGGCCAGGGTGCGCGACGCGCGTGTCGGCTGGCAGCCGCCGGGCCGTCAGGGGCAAGACGAACGGCGCCGTGAGGCGCCGTTCGCACGTCCGGTCTCCCGATTTCCTATCCCCCTTGCGTGGCAATGATGGACGCCGCGGCGGGCGTCCCCGGCGCGGCGCGCAGCACCGCCGGTTCGGTCGCGCTCGCGTCCTCGTCGGCGCGCGTCGGGCGCCGCAGGCGCCCGCCGAAGTCGTCGAAGTACGTGTAGATCACCGGGGTCACGTACAGCGTCACCAGCTGCGAAAAGGCGAGCCCGCCCACCACCGCGATCCCCAGCGGGCGGCGCGACTCCGCGCCGGCGCCGTGCCCCAGGGCGATGGGGAGCGTCCCGACCAGCGCTGCCATGGTCGTCATGCTGATGGGGCGGAAGCGCACCATGCACGCCTCGAAGATCGCGTCGAAGGCGCTCTTCCCCCGCGTGTGCTCGGCCTCCTGCGCGAAGTCGATCATCATGATGGCGTTCTTCTTCACGAGGCCCACCAGGAGGATCACGCCGACCCAGGCGTAGATGCTCAGCTCCGTGCGCGTCAGGAGCAAGGCGATGAAGGCGCCGAAGGCGGCGAACGGAATGCCGGAGAGGATCGTGATGGGGTGGATGAACGACTCGTAGAGGATCCCCAGCACGACATAGATGACGAAGATGGCGACGATGAAGAGGAGCCCGAGCCCGCGCTGCGTGTCCTGGAAGGCCTGCGCCGCGCCGGCGAAGCCGGTGCTGATCCCTTCCGGGAGGAGCTCCCGCGCGGCCGCCTCGACCTCGCTGACGGCCTCCCCTAACGACGCCCCCTCGCGGAGGTTGAACGAAAGCGTGACCGACGGGATCTGCCCCGTGTGGTTCACCAGCTGCGGCCCGATGCCCCGCTCGGTGCGCGTCACCGTGGACAGCGGCACGAGGACGCCGCTCTTCGACCGCACGTACAGCAGGTCGAGCGCGCTCAGGTCGGTCTGGAACTCGGGCAACAGCTCGAGGATGACCCAGTACTGGTTGTTCGGGGTGTAGATGGTGGAGACCTGCCGCGAGCCGTACGCGTTGTACAGCGCCTGCTCGATCTGCTCGGCGGTGACGCCGAGGCGCGAGGCCCGGTCGCGATCGATGGCGACGGTCGCCTGCGGGTTGCGGATCTGCAGATCGGTGGAGATGTCGGTGAGGGCGGGGAGGGTGCGCATCTTCGCCTCCATCGCCTGAGCTGCGGGATAGAGCGCATCGAGGTCGGCCCCCTGCAGCGTGTACTGGTACAGCGACTTGGCGGCCCGCCCGCCGAGCTGGATGATGGGCGTGTTCTGCCAGTAGGCCGAGATGCCCGGAATGTCGGCGGTCTCCTTCGAGATCATGCGAACCAGTTCGTCGGCGCTGGGACGCTCGTCCCGCGGCTTGAGGCGGAGGGTGAGCCGCCCCTGGTTCACCAGCCCCGTGGTGTTGCCCGAGCCGGTCCCGAGGTTCGAGAGGACCGCCTCGACGTACGGGTTCTTCCGCACGCGCTCGGCCACCTGCTTCTGGTGCGCGACCATCTCGGCGAACGAGGTCCCCTGCGCGGCCTCGGTGGAGGCACGAATCATCCCGGTGTCCTCGGTGGGGATGAATCCCTTGGGGACGATGCGGAAGAGCGCGACGGTCGCGACCAGGGTGGCGAACGAGAAGGCCATCACGGCGGGGCGATGGTGCATCGCCCAGCGCAGCGTGCGCTCGTAGAAGCCGAGGACCTTCTGGTAGCCGCGCTCGAAGGCATCGAAGAGCCGGTTGTGGATCTCCTGCTCGCCGTGGTGCCCCCCCTTCAGGAAGCGCGCGCACAGCATCGGGGTGAGCGTGAGCGAGACGAAGCCCGAGACGAGGATCGCGGCGGCGATCGTCACGGCGAACTCGTGGAACAGGCGCCCGACGATCCCGCTCATGAAGAGGAGCGGGATGAAGACGGCGGTGAGCGAGATCGTCATCGACAGGATGGTGAAGCCGATCTCCTTTGCGCCGTCGAGCGCGGCTTGCAGCGGCGGCTTCCCCATCTCCATGTGCCGGACGATGTTCTCCAGCATGACGATGGCATCGTCGACCACGAAGCCCACGGCCAGGGTGAGCGCCATGAGCGAGAGGTTGTCGAGACTGTAGTTCAGGCTCCACATCACCGCGAACGTCCCCACCAGCGACATCGGGAGGGCCAGCGACGGGATGACGGTCGCGGGAAGGTTGCGCAGGAAGAGGAAGATCACCATCACGACGAGCGTGAGGGTGAGGACGAGCGTGAACTTCACGTCGGCGACGGAGGCGCGAATCCCCGCCGACCGATCGAAGAACGTCTCGATCTCGACCGATGCCGGGAGCTGGGCGCGAAGTGCCGGGAGGAGCGCGTTGACGCGCTCGGCCACGGCCACCGTGTTGGTTCCCGGCTGCTTCTGCACCGCAAGGGTGATGGAGCGGGTGTCGTTGAACCAGGCGGCGACGCGGTTGTTCTCGACGTCGTCCTTCACGTGCCCCAGGTCGCGCAGGCGCACGGGGTTGCCGCTGCGGTACGCGACGATGAGGTTGGCGAACTGGGCCGCGTTCTCGAGCTGGCCGTCGGCCTTCACCGTCCAGGCGCGATTGGGGCCCCAGAGCACGCCGGTGGGGAGGTTCACGTTCCCCTGTGAGACGGCGCTGGCCACCTCGTCGATCCCGATGCCGCGCGACGCCAGCGCGCGAGGATCGACCTGGATGCGGGCGGCATACTTCTGCGTCCCGTACACCGTCACCTGCGCCACGCCGCTGATGGTCGAGATGCGTTGCCCCAGCAGCGTCTGCCCGTACTCGTCCAGCGTCGACAGCGGCAACGACTTCGAGCGAAGGTTGAGGTACAGGAACGGCTGGTCGGCCGGGTTGGTCTTCTGCAGCGACGGAGGGACGATTCCCGGCGGGAGTTGGCGCAGCGTCTTGGAGATGGCCGCCTGGACGTCCTGGGCGGCGGCGTCGATGTCGCGGTCGAGCGTGAACTGGATGGTGATGCTCGTCCCGCCCAGCGACGACGAGCTCACCATGTTGTCGATCCCGGCGATGGTCGTGAACTGCTTTTCCAGCGGCGTGGCCACGGCGGAGGCCATCGTCTCGGGGCTGGCCCCCGGGAGCGACGCGCTCACGGTGATGGTGGGGTAGTCGACGTTGGGGAGGTCGCTGACCGGCAGCTGCCGGTACGACATCGTCCCGAACACGAGGATCGCGACCATGACCAGCGTGGTCATGACCGGGCGCCGGATGAAGAGCGCCGTGAAGTTCATGACGCCCCGCCCGTTTCGCCCTTGATGTCGACCGTGGCCCCCGGGGCCAGCTTCCCCTGCCCATCGGTCACGACGCGCTCGCCGGCGTCGAGCCCCTGCGCGATGACGGTGAGGTCGCCGATCTGCCGGCCGGGGGTCACCGGCTTCATCACCGCCTTCCGTTCGCCATCCACGACGAACACGAAGGCGCCGTCCTGCCCGACCTGCACCGCCTGGCTCGGGACGAGGACCGCCCCCGCTTCGCGGAACAGCTCCAGCTCGACCTGCACGAACTGCCCCGGCCACAGGCGGCGATCGTCGTTGGCGAGGCGCCCCTTGAGCACGACCGTCCCCGTGGTGGTGTCCACCTCGTTGTCGAGGAAGCTGAGCGATCCCTCCACCGGGGCATCCGGCTTCGCATCGTTTGGGGCATGGCGCACGCGCACCGGGAGCGCGCGCTTGGCGGCGTAGCGTTGCACCAGCGGGAACGCGCGCTCCGGGACCGAGAAGCGGACGAGAATGGGACGGATCTGGTTGATGACCACCAGCGGGGGCGCGGCGCCGGGGCGCACGAGGTTTCCCTCGCGCACCAGGAGGGCGCCGGTCTTGCCCGCGATGGGGGCGCGGACCGTCGCGTTGTCGAGGTTGAACGTCGCGTTGGCCACCGCCGCGCGATCGGCCTCGACGACGGCGGCCAGCGCGGTCGCGTTCGCCGCGGCCTGGTCGGCCTGGGCGCGCGTGACGTAATCCTTCTGCACGAGGGCGGCGAAGCGCGCGGAGTCGCGCCGCGCGTTCTCCGCCTGCGCCACGTCCCGCGCGAGCACCGCCTCCGCCTGCCGCAACGCCGCCTCGTACGGGCGCGGGTCGATGGTGAAGAGCAGCTGCCCGGCCTGCACCTCGTCGCCCTCGCGGAAGTGCACCCGCAGCAGGACGCCGCCCACCTGCGACTGCACCGCTACCGCCTGCATCGGCTCGACCACCCCGTTCGCCGACACGAGGTACGGCGCCTCGCCGCGCGTCGACGCGGCGACGGTCACCGGCACCGGCGGTTTGGGGGGAGCCGCGGGCTTGCTGCATGCTCCCACCGCGCCGAGCAGCAGCGCGTGGGCCATGGCGTGACGCAGGAACGTCGTTTCACGGAGCGCGGGGAACATCATCGCGGCAATCCACCGGTTGAGTCGGGCGAGAAGCGCAGGGAGCTCGCTCCCGCGGGAGTGAGGGCGCCCGCATCGCGCGCCAGCTGCGCGAGGACGGAGAACCAGGTCCAGCGCGCCGTCACTGCCTGCGCGCGCGCGTCGGCGAGCGCCTGCTGCGCGGCGAGGACATCGAGCATGCTCCCGACCCCCTCGGCGTAGCGACCGCGTGCCACCTCTTCGGACTGCGTCGCGCTGGCGAGGAGGCGGGCGGCCGTGGCCACGCGCTGCGACGCGGTGCGCAGCGTGTGGTACGAGGTGTACACCTGCGCCGCCGCCTGCAACCGCGCCTGCTCCGCGCGCGCCAGCGCGGCGGCGGCGTTCTCGCGGGCGACGACGACGTCGTACTGCCGCGCCAGCCCGCTGAAGAGCGGGATGGAGAGGCCAAGGGTGAGGGCGTACGTCTGCCCCTCGAGCGCCGGAGCGTTGGAGAGGCTACGCCCGGCGGAGCTCCCCATCGTGAGGCTGGGAAGCGTCGCGGAACGCGCCACCCGCACCTGCGCCTCGCCCTGGCGTGCCAGGGCCCGCGCGGCGGCGAGGTCGGGGCGTTCGCGCTCGGCGCGGGCGATGAGCGAGTCGACCGACTCGGCCAGCGCGCCTAACGGGACCGGGCTGCTGTCGGCCGCCACCTCGAACGGGCGGTTGGCCTCGAACCCCATCGACGCCGCCAGCGTGGCGCGCGCGCCCTGCAGCGCGCCGTCGGCCCCCTGCAGCGCGAGCTCGGCCTGTGCGAGCGCGGTCCTGGCCTGCAGCACGTCGGCGATGGTGGCGAGCCCCACCTCGTGGCGGCGGTCGGCCGCCGCCAGGTTCTGCCGAGCGGTGGCGACGTTGGCCTGCGCCGCGGCGAGCCCGCCGCGCGCCGCCTGATACGTGAAGTACGCCTGCTGCGTCGCGAGCATGACGTTCTGCACCTGGGCATTGTGCGTGAAGTCGGCCGCGAAGAGCCCTTCACGCGCGGCCGCCGACGTCCCCCCTCGCGCCCCGAAGTCGAACAGGAGGTACTGCAGGGCGACCGACGGCACCCAGGTAGTCCGGTTGGCGGGGAGTCGCGCCGGGTTGGCCGAGATGGCGCGCGATGGTCCTCCGTTCACGTCGGCGGTGACCGTCGGGAACCAGCGCCCCCTGGCCGAACCGTAGGCGGCGGCCGCGGCACGTGCCTGCGCCCAGCTGGTGCGCGTGACCGGCGAGTTCCCGAGGGCAAGGTCCACGACGTCGGCCAGGGTGAGCTCGTGCATGCGGAGGGCCACATCGGACGGGACGCCCCCCGCGCGACTGGCCTGCGCCCGCTCGGCGGCGGTGAGGGGGGAGGCCGCCTCCGCCGGCGGCGACCACGTGCGCCCGGGGGCAGGGCTCGTACTCGGGACGCCGGACACCGAATGCGGAGGAGCCGACGCGCATCCTCCCAGCAACACCATCCCTGCCAGGGCGAGACGGGCGGGCGCCGCACGGCATCTCCCCGGTGCCGGGGCGCCGAGGCGTACGGTGCTGCCCTGCACGGCGCCCGGATGCGCGGCGCGCCTGGTGGAGCCTACAGATCGGAAGGGGTGCTGCATGGAGTACGGTTGGATCGGAAGGCTGCTCCTCCACCAACCGCATGCACGTCCCGGCCTGGAGGGCCCTTCCTGCTACGCGGTCTGCAAAGTGAGCGTTGCGACTCGGCATCATGCCCGCACGCGCAGGCGGACACAACGGATCCGATGAAAAGCCGCGGCAAAGATGAAAAGTGCGGGAGGCGCCGCCGGCGCCCCCCGCCCTCCCATCTCCCGTCTCCCACGTTCCGTCCCTACTCCGACACCGGCTTTTGCTCCTTCAGCGGCTTCTTCTCTCCCTCCTTCACGTACACGTCGAGCCAGGCCGTCCAGCGCGCCCACTGGTCGAGGAGCGTCTCCCTGGTGGCCGGGCCGTGGTCCTCGTATGGGTACATGTACAGCGACGCCGTCTTCCCCAGCCCTTCGAGGGCGTGGAGCATCCGCTCCGACGAGATCGGCGCCGTCCCCACGTTCTGGTCCTCGATGCTGTGGTACATCAGGAGGGCGCCGGTGAGCTGGTCGGCCTTGAAGAAGGGCGACATCTCGAGGTAGGTCTGCTGCCCCTCCCAGAAGTCGCGCCGCTCGCTCTGGAAGCCACTCGGCGTCAGCGTGCGGTTGTACATCCCGTCGCCGGCAATCCCCGCCTTGAAGTACGGCGTGTGCACCAGCGCGTTGACCGTGGTGAAGGCGCCGTAGCTGTGGCCGCCGATGGCGAGCTTGGTACGGTCGATCCACCCCTGCCGGTCGAGTTCGTCGATGACGGCGGCGAGGTTCTTCTGCAGGTCGGTGACGTAGTTGTCGTTCATCCGCCCCTGGCTCCCGATCACCGGCGGGGAGAAGTTGGCCACCAGGTACCCCTGGGTGACGAGGTATTCGATGGTCCGCGGCCCCGCCTGCGGGAAGCGATTGATGTTCTCGGTGCGTAGGGTCCGGTCGTAGCCCGACTGGTCGGTGAACTCGTACGGGTACAGCCAGAGCATCGCCGG
The DNA here is from genome assembly GCA_001724275.1 of Gemmatimonadetes bacterium SCN 70-22. NCBI lineage: Bacteria > Pseudomonadati > Gemmatimonadota > Gemmatimonadetes bacterium SCN 70-22. Next base: position 68,933 of record MEDZ01000010.1, on the reverse strand, counting down.
GAGCCGGGTGCCGGCACGGTAATCCTGCGGCAGCGTCACGTTCACCATGAAGGTGATCCCGTCGGCGCGGGTGACCTGCACGCGCTTGCGGATCGCGTTGGTGAACTCCGGGGTGAGGTCGGTATTGCGGGTCAGCGGGGTCAGCGTGCCGCGGGCGATGTCGCGCACGTAGGTGTTGGGGACCATCGTCGGCGACTCGCGGGTGATGACCGCCCTGGTGAAGTCGTCGTCGAGCGACGCGGTGACCGACTCGTACACGTCGGCCGCCCCCTCGAACAGGCGGGTCTTGTTCCCGGTCCTGATCTCGACCTTGTCGACGAAGCCACGCGGGGCCTGCGACTGCCAGTCCTTGAAGTGGCGGGTTCCCTCGAAGAAGGCGTATGCGCCGTCGCTCGAGATCATCGCCACGTCGCCGCCCAGCTTGCCGCGACGCACCATGAGGTCGCCGGGATTCTGGTAGAAGGTGAGGGAGTCGGCGCCCGTCCCCCCGCGCCCGCCGCCGAAGAAGCCACCGCGGCGCCCCACGCTCGCGGTGAGCCCGCGCAGGCGCCAGAGCGTGTAGCGCTTCCCGGGCTCGTCGAAGTACGTGGCGTACACGTGGCCGAAGCCGTTGGCGTTCTCGGCGATGAAGGCCAGCTTCGCGTCCTCGGCGAAGAGGACGCCGGCCATGCGCGTGTCGCTCTCGTGGAGGAGCTTCTCGCTCCCCGCGGTGAACGGCGGGGCCCAGGCGAAGAGCCGGTCCTTGCGCCGCGCGTTCGCCTGCGGGCCTCCTCGGGGGGCGTCGGCCGTGTCGGCGCCGTTGGTGCGCGCCGGTGCCGGGTCCTGCTTGAGGAAGTAGAGGCCGCCGCCGTTAGGCAGCCACCCGAAGTTCCGCCGCGCCGTGTCCGACGCCTCGGAAGCGGTCGGCCCGTCGGCGACCGGCGTGTCGCCCTCGCGCAGCGCGCGCGTGACGAGCGTGGCCACCACCGCCCCCGAGGCATCCCACAGCTCCTCGCGCTGGGCGAAGTTGTTGTACTGCACGATGTACGAGAACGGCTTCTCCAGCTTCGTGACGCGGAAGTACTTCCCGTCGCCCGACGGATCGACGGCGGCGATCATCGCCGGCGCGCCGAGCCGGTTCACCGCTCCCGACTTGACGTCGATCGTGGCCAGCTGCCCGGTGACGTAGTACTCCATCTGGTCCTTCTCGAACTGGTCGCGCAGGAGCGAGGCATAGGTGCGCGTCTTGTTCTTCTGCGCGTCCGTCAGGCGCACGAGGGGGCCGGTCTCGATGGGCGGGCGCTTCGGCTCCGCCTTGCGCCCGTCGGGGATGAGGACCGCGGCCACCCTGGCCCCGTTGGCGGTCCAGTCCACGGTGGTCACCAGCGTCGCGAGCAGCGGGGCCGCCGTCAGCTGCCGCGCCTTTCCCGTGGCGACGTCGGCCACGTACAGCCGCGTGGCATCGGGGAAGAGGGCCAGGAAGGCGATGCGCGACCCGTCGGGCGACCACGCGGGCGAGGCGATCGTCGCGCCGCGCGGCGCCTCGATGGTCGTCGTCTTCCCGCTCGCCGCCTCGACCACGGCGATGGCCGCCGCCCCCCGGTTGGTGAGGGCGCGCGCGCGGTTCGCCTGGTAATCCACCTGCAACCCGGCGAAGTAGTAATGCGGCTTCCCGAACAGCTGCACCGAGGGGAGCCCATCGGACACCAGGCGCATGAAGTGCGTCCGGTCGGGGCTCAGGTCGGTCAGCGGCGTCTGGTTCTGCCGCGGAGCGGTGACGAGCTTCGCGATCGACGGCGGCGGGGTGACGTACGTCTCCTTGGCCAGCACCTCGCGGGGGTGCCAGGACTGGTCCCCTCCCTGCTGCGCAGCGACGGCGAGGGGCGCCGCCAGGGTGAGGAGTGCGGCGGCGGCGCGCCGACGGAGGAAACGAACGGGCGAGTGGGGCATGGTGGCTCCGGTCTGGCAGTGACGGGCGAGAGGACACGCCTCGGGGGGGCGCACCCGGCAGATTATACGCGCCGGCGGGGGAAAGCGCGGCGGGAGGACGGCGAAGTGCACTGCGTCGCAGGCGAAGGGTCATGCGAAGGGTGGCGCGAGGGGCGGAGCGAGGGGCGAAGCGAGGGGTGGCGCGACGCGTGGCACACGGGATGGCGCGAGAGATGGGGCCGGGGATGGCGCAAGGGGGGTGGAGCGAGGTGCGAAGGTGCGCCAGGCGCGATGGTCCGGGGCGATGACCGACTAACTTTGGTGGATGTCCTCTGTCGCTCCCGCCGACCTCGCCGCGCAGGTCGCCCGCCGGCGAACCTTCGCCATCATCAGCCACCCCGACGCCGGAAAGACGACGCTCACCGAGAAGCTCCTGCTCTACGGTGGGGCGATCCACCTGGCCGGCTCGGTCAAGTCGCGCCGCGCCGAGCGTCACGCTACCTCGGACTGGATGAAGCTGGAGCAGGAGCGCGGGATCTCCGTCACCTCGAGCGTGATGCAGTTCGAGTACGAGGGGTTCGCGGTCAACCTGCTCGACACGCCGGGGCACGAGGACTTCTCGGAGGACACCTTCCGTACGCTCGTCGCCGCCGACAGCGCCGTCATGCTCCTCGACAACCGCAAGGGGGTGGAAGAGCGGACGCGCCAGCTGTTCGAGGTCTGCAAGAAGCGCCGGACCCCGATCTTCACCTTCGTGAACAAGTGCGACCGGGTGGGCGAGGATTCGCTCAAGCTGGTGAGCGACGTCGAGAGTGACCTCGGGATCCGGTGCCACCCCGTCACCTGGCCGATCTTCGACGGGAACGCCTTCGTCGGGGTGTACGATCGGCGTCGCGACCGGATCCACCTGTTCGGCAAGGACGAGCACCACGGGGCGACGCGTGCCGTCGAACGCGTCCTCTCGCTCCATGGCGAGTCGACGCGCGAGGCGTTGGGCGATACCCCTTACGCGCAACTCCTGCACGACATCGAGTTGCTGGACGCCGCCGGCCACCCGTTCGACCGTGACGCCATTCTGCAGGGCGAGCTCTCCCCCGTCTTCTTCGGGAGCGCGCTGACCAACTTCGGCGTGGAGCCGTTCCTGCGGGAGTTCTTGGAGCTCTCCCCTCCTCCGCTCCCTCGCGAGAGCAGCGAGGGCCCGATCGAGCCCACCGACCGGCGCTTCACCGGTTTTGTCTTCAAGATCCAGGCGAACATGGACCCGCGGCACCGCGACCGCGTGGCCTTCGTGCGCGTCTGCTCCGGACACTTCGCGGCCGGGATGGAGGTGGGGCTCGTGCGCACCGGGAAGCGCTTGCGGCTGTCGGCCCCGCAGCAGTTCATGGCGCGCGAGCGCACGGCGGTGGAAGAAGCGTGGCCCGGCGACGTGATCGGCGTGATCGACCGCGGGAACCTGCGCATCGGCGACACGCTGGCCGAGGAAGGGACGCTCGAGTTCAAGGGCATCCCGCGCTTCCCCCCCGAGCACTTCGCCCGCGTGATCCTCATCGACCCCATGAAGCGCAAGCAGCTCGACGCCGGGCTGCGGCAGCTCACGGAGGAAGGGGCGGCGCAAGTCTTCTTCACCTCCCCCACCGAGGTGTCCGGCCCCACGCCGCTGATCGGAGCAGTGGGGATGCTGCAGTTCGACGTCATGCTCCACCGGCTCGAACACGAGTACGGCGTGCGCTGCCGGCTGGAGAAGATCGCCGGACGATATCCGCGCTGGGTGACGGGTCCCAAGGAGGCGATCCAGCGCGTGGGGAGCGAGCGCGGCCGCACGATCCTCTACGACGCCGCCGGCAATCCGCTCGTCCTGTTCGAGGACTCCTGGGGGATGCGATGGGCGCTGGAGCGGGAGTCGTCGGTGACGTTTTTCGAGACACCGAGGTAGGAGAAGACGAGAAGACGAGAAGACGAGAAGACGAGAGTGGGAAGTCTCACCCTCGCGTAGCGCTTTGGACGACTGCGCCGCGGCGTGCAGCGGTCCAGTTTGTATAGGCGACAGTGCCGTTGGCGCACCACCGCTCACCTGTGGGGGGCGGCGCGGCGGCGAGAGAGTGAACCCCTTCCACCATGAGGAGCGCATGAAGACCATCCTCGTCCCGATCGACGGCTCCAGCCTGTCCGAGACCGCGCTCCCCATCGCCTTCGCCATCGCCCGACGGCGTGGTGCGGCAGGGGTCGAGACTGTCACCGTCAGCGCGCCGGCGCTGGATCCGCTCCGGATCGGTAGTGCCCCGGTGCGCGACACGCGCCTGGACCACGACCGGCTGGCCTGGGACAAGGCGCTGGTCGAGTCACTGGGCGAACGCCTGGCGGCGATGTCGGGTGGCATGCCGACCAGGGCCACGTTGCTCGAAGGCGACGCGGCCGAGCGCATCGCGGCACAGCTCAAGGGGGGCGACTACGAACTGGTGGTCATGACGACGCACGGCCGTTCGGGGGCGAGCCGCATGTGGCTCGGGAGCGTCGCCGATCGGCTGGTCCGCATGTCGCCCGTCCCGGTCCTCCTCCTCCGCGACCTGTCGAGCGCGACCCCGCTCGAGGAGGAGGCGTTATTCGGCGACGTCCTCATCCCGATCGCCTCGTACGAGGAGTTCGACGAGAGCGAGGTGATCCTCTCGGACGCGCTGGCACTCGCCGGTGACCAGGCCACGTACCACCTGCTCACCGTCGTCTCGCAGGCGCATCTGCTCCCTCCCCCCTCGGCGCTCGACGTCGCGACGGCGTCGGCGGCCGCGCGGGCGTACGCGCCATCGCCCGACCTGCTCGACGCCACGCGCGACGCGGCGACGCGGAGCTTGCACGAAGTGGCGAGGCGCCTGCGCGAGCGCGGCGTGCGCGTCACGACCCACGTGGTGGTGCACGACAGCCCCGCCGGGGGGATCCTGGAGTACGCGCATGCCATCGACGCACGGCTCATCGCGATGGCATCGCACGGGCGTGGCCCCGCGCGCCGGGCGCTCCTGGGGAGCGTGACCGACAAGGTCGTGCGGGGAGCCGCCGTCCCCGTGCTCGTGTACGTGCCGTAGGCCACATTGGAGCCAGCGCTCGTGACCCGCGCCCTGCGCGACATCTAATCGAGGAATGCCGACATGATCGTTTGCGGAACCGACCTTTCGTCCCATGCAGTGGCGGCGGCGACCGTCGCCGCCCAGCTGGCCATGCGCAACGGGACTTCCCTGGAGCTCATCTGCGCCAGCGGGCGGCGCGCACCGGCACTGGGCGAGTCCGAGTTTCCGCCGCAGCCCATCCCCGTGGGTGAGCTGACGGCGAGCTCGCTCCAGGCGGAAGTCGACCGGCTGCGTGCGCTCGGCGTCTCGGTCACGGGGCACCTCGACCCGTCCGTCCCCGATTTCGCGATCGCGCGCCGGGCCGAGGGCGACGATGTCGAGCTCGTGGTGCTGGGCGCCGTGGGGCGCTCCCGGCTCGAGCGGCTGATCCTGGGGAGCGTATCGGAGCGGGTGGCGATGCAGTCCACCAAGCCCGTGCTCGTGGTTCGCGACGAGGCGCCCTGGCGCGCCTGGGCGGCGGACGAGCGCCCGCTGCGCGTCCTGGTCGCCTTCGATGTCGGCCCCTCGGCGGCGGCGGCGCTCACCTGGGCCAGCGACTTCGCCCGCGCCGGGAACATGCAGCTGACGGTGTGCTGGGTCGTCCACCCCGGGCTCGAGAACCGGCGCTTCGGCGCCGAGGGCGAGGGGGGAGGGGTCGAGCTGCTCCCGAAGACGCGGGCGGGGCTCTGGTACGAGCTCCAGCGGCTGGCCGGGGTGCACGGCGCGCTGCCGACGATGGAGTTGCACCTGGAGCCCAACATCGGGCGCGTCGACGCCGCGCTGGTGCAGCTGGCGCGCACGCAGGGGCACGACCTCATCGTCGTCGGGTCCAACCAGCGCCGCGGCTTCGACCGCCTGTGGAAGGGGTCGGTGTCGCGCGGCGTGCTGCACGACGCGCCGATGAGCGTAGTGGTGGTGCCGGCGCGCGCACCGCTCGATACCGCCGCCTGAATCGCTCGCCCCGACTGGCGCACGCGGGGCCAAGGGGTTGCGACGGTGAGGTGCAGTGTATATATCTCTGCGCAGAGCTATCGGCCGCTTGCGATCCAGACCCGCCGACACCACCATGCCCGACGCTATCGATCGCGCCCTCGACCTGAAACTGTGGACCGTGCTGGTGCGCGCGCACGCGGCGGTGGAGGCGCACGCGTACGCCGACCTCGCTCGGCGGCAGTTCACGCCGGGCGAGTTCGGCGTACTCGAGGCGCTGTACCACAAGGGACCGATGCTCATCGGTGAGGTACAGCGACGGGTGCTCAAGTCCAGCGGAGGCCTCTCCTTCGTCCTCGACAAGCTGGAAGGGCGCGCGCTCATCGAGCGGCGTCCGGTACCGGATGATGCACGTGCCCGCCTGGTCCTCCTCACCAGGGCCGGGCGTCAGCTCATCGCCGCGGCCTTTCCCGCGCACGCGGCCGTGATCTCGCGTGCACTCAGCGGACTCTCACTCGAGCAGAAGGAGGAGGCGGTCCGCCTGCTTCGCACGCTGGGGCACGCAGCCGCGGCGCTTGCCATCGAGCCGCCCGCGCGCGCCTCGTAGGCCGTTTTTTTTCCCGATTTATCTTTGCACAGAGATTATTCCCATGTCACCTGCCCAGTCACCACGCCTCACCCTCCCTGTCGGCAGCGCGAGCCAATATGCCGCCGCCGGCACGTCTCCACATGGTGCGGAACCGGCGAGGGTGACCATCCTGTTCGCCACCGATCCCATCTGCTCGCATTGCTGGGCCATGGAGCCGGCGTGGCGCCGCTTCCTGTATCACTTCGGCGAGCTGATCGAAGTGCGCCACGTGTACGGTGGGCTGCTCCCCTCTTGGAACGGATTTCGCGACCTCGGGGCGGGGATCGCGAGCCCTGCCGATGTTGCGCCGCACTGGGACGAGGTCGTCGCCCGCTATCGCCAGCCCATCGACTCGTCGGTGTGGTTGCGCGACCCGCTGCACAGCTCCTATCCGCCCACCCTCGCCGCGCTCGCCGTACGTTCCCTGGCGCCAGCCCTCGAGGATCGATACCTAAGGCGGATCCGCGAGGCGCTCTTTCTGGAAGGACGCAACATCGCGCGACCGTCGGAGCTGCGCGGATACGCCGTCGAGATCGGGGTCGATGGTGACGCCTTCCACGAGGCGTTCGAATCGCTCGAGATCCAGCGCAGCTTCAGTGAGGACCGGGCGCAGCTCCGCACCCTGGGTATTGCAGGCTTTCCGACGTTGATGGTCGACGCTCCCCAGGCAGAGCGGGCGTGGGTGCTGCGCGGGACGCAGCCATATCATCGCCTGGAGCGCGCACTGCAAGCCGTCCTGGGAGAGCTTCCGCCGCAGCGGCCGATGACACCGGCAACGGTCCTCGCGGAGTATGGCTCGGGCACCACACGCGAATTTGCGGAAGTCCTGGAGCAACCCGAGGCGGAGGTCGAGTTGTTGCTGGCGGCGGCGGGAGGAGTGCGAGAGCCGATCGCCGGGAGTGCCCGCTGGCACGTGCCACGGGAGCGAGCGTGGTAGGGGCGATCTGGTGCGCCTGCCTCGCGTGGCGACTCGGGAAGGGGCGCTGCGCTCGCTAGGGCTCCACACCGACGCGGTCCGCTGAATCCCGATGCAGGAGACGGGCGCGCCACGCGGGATCGAGGCAAACCGCCGCAGCGCGCGCACGGCGAAGGTCGCATCCTGGGACAGCGCGTCTCGCCTGACGCCTCACCCTCGGCGGCGCCCGACACGGCGGTCGACGGCGGCGAGCTCGGCCCGTGCCGCCTCGATCTCACCGAACTCGAGCTCGGCGGTCCGACGCGCGCCCGCCTCAGAGGAACCGCCGCTCAGGAGGTCGGCGATCCGACGCTCTAGGTGAAACCGGATTTCTGCATTGAAGCACCCGGCGCGCAGCGGAAGGAAGCTGATAGCACTTCGCGCGGCGACGGTTTTCCGAGTAGCCCCACTCGCTCTCGACCAGCCCCCGCTCCGCCAGGCGATACAGCGCGAGGTAGAGCGCGCGATCCTCCACCACCAGCGTCTCGTCGGAGGTTTCGCGAATCCGGCGGGCGATGCTGCAACCGTGGCGCGGCCCCCCACTCAGCGTCTTCAAGACGAACGCGTCGAGCGTGCACTTCACGAGGTCCATCTCGGCGTCTTTCGTGGCCGCTCCACAGCGTGACTCTGGAGAACGCGGCCGCCCCCTTGGTGGGTCGTCAACGACACGGCCCCCGACACCAGGCAAGCGAGTTACCCCCCTGCCACGGAGCGGCACGACCTGATACGTCTGTCGGCGTGGTCAGCGCAGCTGCAGCCGCGCGAGGTGCACCATCGGCACCTCACCCCAGTCCACGATCGCCACCGCATCACCGGCGATGGCGGACGGGTAATACCACGACGTCGGTCCCGTGAAGCGCGCGATGCGTTCACACGACTCAGTGACGAAATCCCAATATTGTCGCCCCTCCCGCCCCGTCATCACGGGCACGATGTACGTCGGCGTGCGCTCACCCGGGATGAGAAGGATCCCCGCGACGTGCTTCCATGCGCTCACGTTGCGCACGCCCATGGTGATCCCTCGGGCGAATACGAATTGCGCCGGGTCGTCGGTAGGGTCCGGGTCCATGACGCACCGTCGCCGCTCACGCCCGCGCGCGTCGTAGAAGCGCAGGCGGTAGGGGGACTGGTCGGCGAAGACGAAGCCGCCGTCGCGCCACGGAGCGACGAATCCGGCGAGGAACGAGGTCTGGAAGCCGAGCAACTCCGGGCGGCTGGGGGTCGGGACATACCGGTCCAGGAGCGTGCCATCCAGCGCAAGCGCGTGCACGCCGAACTTCTCCCCGGGGCCGAACCCGGAGGCGAGCAGCCGGTCGGCGGTGGAGTCGTAGATAAGACGGCGAATCGCGAGATGAGGCGGGAAGCGAATCGTCCGCACATAGCGGAGGGCGGCGTCGTAGACGAGCCCTCGTCGATGTCCGGCGTCAAAGACGACGAGGCTGTCGCCGCGGATGTTCGCCACGTACGCGGGCGCGCGCACTTCGCCCGGACCGTCGCCCTTGCGTGCCATGCTCTGCCGGTACCGTCCATCCGGGCCGAAGAGGAGCACCGCCGGGATGGACGGGTCGAGAACAACGAGGGAGCCGTCGCGGCGGATCGCCACCTGGGCGATGCGGCCGAAGGCATCCCACTCCCCGTGCTCGGACCCGATCGAGCGGATCGGGATGAGTGAGATAGCGCGGTCGGCCGTCCGGCGGATCGTGGTCGGCTGCACCGGCGTCCCGGGTCGCGTCTGTGCCAAGCCGACGAACGGCCGCGCGGCGACCACCAGGCAGACGACAACGGACAGCCTGCATGCGGGCGGGATTTCCATGGGCGGGAGGACCAAAGTGCCTGCCATGGGCGCCACGGTGTCGTGAGTACCCATTCCCCGGATGTTCTCCGTGGTCGCTACAGTGCGAATCCTGGCGGCGGGAGTCAAGCCGGCCCGGGTCCGAAATCGTCAGTGCTTGCGTCCGCCGTTCGCCATGCAGCGCTGCGCGGACTTGGAGCGCTGGTTTCATCTCGCTGACCCTCCGACGCGACACACCGTCGGAAAACAACAAGCCACTCTCCCCGAGCGAGATCCCGTTGCACTGCCAATCACCGAAGACGGGTGCCCGATCTCGCCGCGGAAAGGATATTTCCCCTAACTTGCAGCCGCCGCAATCGCAGCGGACTCGTCAGCATCGTCTACTGGACAACAATTGCCGGGCGCCGCTCCGCACGACCAGCGAAGGAGCGGCCTCACGACCGCCGCGCGCTCTTCCGGGAGGGCGGCTCAGAGACGATGACGCATGCATCTTACAGATCGGCGATGACGAGCCATTCGATCGCTCGATCGCTACCACATTCGAGTTCGCCCGCAGGACTCCGGCGGCGCGGCCATGAGCACAGACGACATTGGAGCCGATGCGGGGGGCGCGGAGGCGGTGCCGGCGCCCGAGGCCCCGTACCCAGCCCCCGACCTGACGCGTGAGTACCGGACGGCCGACATCACCGTGCAGTGGTACGCCTCACGCTGCATTCACAGCGGGTACTGCGCGCGGGCGCTCCACGCGGTGTTCGACCCCAGGCGCCGCCCATGGATTGATCCGACGGCCGCGTCACCCGACGACATCGCCACGACAGTGCTACGCTGCCCGTCTGGTGCGCTCCACTTCGTCCGGCACGACGCCGGCGCGCAGGAACAGCCCGACCGGCCGACGACGCTGACGCCGATCCGGAACGGGCCGCTCTACGCACGCGGCGACATCGAGATTCGCGCGCTCGACGGCTCCGTGCTGCGTCGCGACACCCGCGTGTCGCTGTGCCGGTGCGCGCTCAGCCGTCAGGTGCCGTTCTGCGACAATTCTTGCCGGACCTCCAACTGGCGTGAGCCGGTCGGGGCGCAGAACGGCCCCAACGGCACTCCCGACCCGGCTCCGCCGATCAACGACCGACGATAGCCGGGGGAGTATCCGCCTGGACTCACACCGTGGTGTACCCTCCGTCGACCAGGTAGTACCCGCCGGTCATGAACGAGGCTTCCGCCGAGAGGAGAAAGCAGACGAGTGGCGCCACCTCATCCGGCTGGCCGAGGCGGCCCAACGGGTGCTTTCCCACGAGCGCCGCCTTGTGCTCCGGCGGGAGCCCCGCGAGCAACGGCGTCTCGATGTAGGCCGGCCCGACGCTGTTGATCCGCAGCCCCTGCGGTCCGTACTCGGCGGCCGCGTTCCGCGTCAGCCCCACCACGCCGTGCTTTGCAGCCGTGTAAGCCGCGTTGCCGATGGCGGCCACGGCGCCATGAATCGACGCCATGTTGACGATCGCGGATTCGCGTGCCCCCGCCCGCAGCATGGCGGGAATCTGGTATCGCATCCCGTACAGCACGCCGTTCAGGTTGATGTCGATGACGCGGTCCCAATCGGCGAGATCGACCTCGCCCGCCGGCGCCTGCGCACCGCCAATTCCCGCGTTGTTGACGGCATAGTGCAGCGCGCCGTAGGTCTTGACCGCAAAGTCCACGACCTTCTCCGAGTCGGACGCGCGCGCGGTGTCGTGCTGGATCGCGCTTGCCGTACCGCCCGCGCTGGTGATCTCGCGCGCCACGCGCTCGGCCGCGTCGAGCTTGATGTCGGACAGCACGACCTTCACGTTCTCCTTCGCGAACCGCTTGCCGATCGCCTCGCCGAGGCCGGAGCCTCCGCCGGTGACGATCGCGACCTTTCCGGAAAGTCCTTTCATCGTGAGCTCCCTCGTGTGTGGGGGTAACCATGATCGGCGAAGCGGATGTTCTCAGGGCCGCTGCAGGCCAAGGCCCGGCGGGCATCGTCGAGTCGAATGTCCGGCGACTGCCCACGGCCCCAGCGAACACCCACCCGGGAATGAACGCTTCATCCCGCGGCGGTGATCCCTCGCGGTCCATCGCCACGCCGCCGGCGAAAGAAGCAGGCACGTCGCCTCACACCAGCGCCTGGTCGTGACGCGACGCGCCTTCGCTTCGTTCGCGGTATCTATCGGGCCAGATAGCCGCCGTCGATGTTGTAGTAGGCGCCGGTGATGAACGACGCCCGCTCGGAGGCGAGGAAGAGGACGAGTTCGGCAACTTCGTGTGCCTCACCCAAACGGTTCATCGGGTGGAGCGCGGCGAGCGCCTGCATCTCGCTGTCCGCGGTGGCGCCGCTGGTGTCCATCACCGCTCGCTTGCCGAGCAATGGGGTCTTGATGAACCCGGGCCCGACGGCGTTGACACGGATGCCATGCGCACCGTACTCGACCGCTGCGGTCTTGGTGAGGCCAACGACGCCGTGCTTCGCGGCAGAGTAGCCGCTGGCGTGAGCAAGACCGACCGTGCCGGCGATCGATGCCATGTTCACGATCGCGCCGCCACCGGCGGCCAGCATCGCGGGGATCTGGAAGTGCATCCCGTAGAATATGCCCGACAGGTTGGTGGCGATGATCCTGTCCCACTGATCGATAGGGTACTCGCCCACTGGCGCAGTGGGGCCACCGATTCCGGCGTTGTTCACGGCGATGTCGAGTCGGCCGAACTGCGTCACCGCGATGTCGACGAGGGCCTTGGCCGCGTCGGGCTTCGAGACGTCGGTCTTGGCGACTCGCCCGCTACCGCCTCGCTCCTGGATCTGTCGCAGCACGCGCCCTGCACCGTCAGTGTCGACGTCCGCGAGCACCACGGTCGCACCGTTCTTCGCGAACGCAAGGGAAATGGCCTCGCCGAGACCCGAGCCGGCGCCAGTGACGATTGCAATCTTGCCGTCGAGCATGATGCATCTCCTTGATGAAGTGAGTGGGCGCACGCTGTCGAGTGGGTGGAACCCGATCAACTGCCCTTCGGCATCACGAGCTTCCAGCCGCTCATGAATCCCGTGCCGAGGCGACCCTGCAGCGTGATGCCGAGCAGCCCCAGCGCCTCGAGCTGCCGCGCGCGCTCCAGGGCGCCGACGTCGATCGGGATCATGCCGCCGCCGCGAACCAGATCGGCCACCTTGCTCTTTGCGCCGTCGTCGTCGCCCGCGATGAGAACATCGAGCGGCATCCCAGCGACCTCGCCGGCAACGAGCGTCCCGGCAAAGGTGGTGTTGAAGGCCTTGACGAGCTTCGCGCTGCTGGGCAGCACGGCCCGGATCGTCTCAGCCGCGGAGGTTGACGGCGACGTGACGAGGGCGTCGTACGTGGCGTTCAGCGGATTCGAGATGTCGACGACGACCTTGTCGTCGAGTGCCTTGCGGAGTTCGCGGGCGATTTCGAGAGTTCCGTCGTACGGGGTCGCAAGGATCACGACGTGGCTCTCTCGCACAGCGTCCGCCGCGCCTGCGGCGACCGCCACGTTGGTCCCCGGCACAGCGCCCTGCAGCTGCACGGCAAGTGTGCGTGCCGCATCCGGTGATTGGTCGAAGAGCGTGACGTCGTTGCCGCCGGCGATGAGTCGTGTCGCGATGCCGCGGCCCATGCTGCCGGTGCCGATGATGAGGACCTGCATGAGAGGTACTCCTGTGGAAGGGATGGTCGAGCGAGGCGCGGGGCGCGACGATCAGGCGGCGTTACGGAGCGGCCGCGATTCCCGGGACCCGCCGTTCGGGCGGCGCGCGACGAGCACGTCCGCCGCGTAGCGGCCGCCGCCGGTGATGGCCAGTGTGGCAGCGACCGACGCGAGCGTGAGCACGAACTCGATGCCGTTCGGCGCGAAGAATCCCGCCGTGAGGTGCACCATGAAGAGCGCGCCGAGCATCGTGACCGCCAGGCCAAGGCCGACAAGGCGCGTCAGGAGCCCCGCGATGAGCGCGAGTCCACCGAAGAACTCCAGGAGCGCGACGAGCGGGCCGGTGACGCTCGGAAGCGGAACGCCCATCTGGCCGAACGCGCCGACGACGCCGGAGAGGCCGATGACGAAGAGCTTCTGACCGCCGTGGGCGGCGAAGACTATCCCCGCCACGACGCGGAGCAGGAGGAGACCAAAGTCGAGCCTGCGAGTAGCGGTAAGCTGAAGCGGACGCATGATGGGATTTCTGGTATGGGGGATGGCCATGAAGAGATGGCCGAGAGAGGATGAACGTGATGCGTTAATAAGTGTTATCACACCAAGAAGGCCGAAACCGCCTCCCGCCGAAGGACAGCATCGCTGTGTGCTTCCGCGGCTTGTCGCGGAGAACGCGAGCGACAACAGGATAATATGTGTTATAACATTCAATGTCAAGACACTGACATGGGGCAAATATCAGGTGTCTCGGTCACATCGGCCCGAGGACGCCGAATCCGCAGCGGGCCGACCTGCCACCGCTCGCCAGCACCTACAGCCTGGCACGCCGGAGCAGCTGTGCGTTGATGGCGACGATGATCGTCGAGAGCGACATGAGCACGGCGCCCATGGCGGGGGTGAGCAGGATGCCCCAAGGCGCAAGTACACCAGCCGCGAGCGGGATCGCCACGATGTTGTAGCCGGCCGCCCACCACAGGTTCTGCACCATCTTCCGGTAGCTCACGCGCGACAGATTGATGATCCGCGGCACGTCGCGCGGGTCACTCCGCACCAGTACGATGTCGCCTGCTTCCACGGCGACGTCAGTGCCCGCACCGACGGCAATGCCCACCGCCGCGGTCACCAGTGCGGGGGCATCGTTCACCCCATCGCCGACCATGGCCACGCGCTTGCCTTGCCGCTGCAGCCGGTCGATGTGCCCCGCCTTGTCCTCGGGCAGCACCTGCGAGAAGACGGTGTCGATGCCAAGTTCGTGACCGACAGCCTCCGCCACGGCCCTCGCATCGCCGGTCATCATCGCCACCTCGATGCCGGCCTCGTGAAGTTGCCGGATCGCGTCCGCGGATTCTGGACGCACGGCGTCGGCCACGGCGAAGGCCGCGAGCGCTCGTGCACCCTCAACGAGGTAGATCACGCCCTGGCCGCGCCCCGCCGCCTCGCTCGCGAATTGCGCCAGATCGGGCGACGGCGTGACCCCCAGCTTGGCCAGCAGGTTCGGACCGCCCGCTGCCAACTGCCGCCCTGCGACCGTAGCGCGCACCCCATGGCCGGGAATCGCCTCGAATCCGGTCGATGCAGGAATCGTGAGCCCTGCCTCCTGGGCGCTCGTCACGATGGCGCGCGCGACCGGATGCTCAGCATCGCGCTCGACGCCTGCGGCAAGTCGGAGGGCCTCGCGCTCGTCCACGCCCGGTGCAGCGCGGGTGGCGACAACCCGGTGCTGGCCAAGTGTGAGGGTGCCGGTCTTGTCGAAGACGACGGTGGTCAGGTTACGCGCGTCCTCCAGCCCGCGGCGGTTGCGCACCAGCAGTCCGCCGCGCGCGCCGAGCGTCGTCGAGATTGCGAGGACGAGCGGGACCGCGAGGCCAAGCGCGTGCGGGCAGGCAATGACGAGCACTGTTACAAGCCGCTCGACGGCCGTGGCAGCCGTGGCACCCGCGAGGAGCCATGCGACGAGCGTCACCGCGCCGGCGCCGAGCGCGACCCACGTCAGTCCGCTGGCAGCCCGGTCGGCGAGCGCCTGCGCTCTAGAGCGCGATGCCTGCGCCTGCTGTACGAGCCGCATGATGCCAGCGAGAGCCGTTCGCTCGCCGGTGCCTCTGACTTCCACCCGGAGCGAACCGGCGCCGTTCACGGTGCCGGCAATGACCGCCTCACCAGGCGTCTTGTGCACGGGCGCCGACTCTCCCGTGATCATGGCCTCGTTCACACTGCTCTGCCCTGCGCGCACCACGCCATCTGCCGGGATGCTCGCGCCCGGTCGCACAAGGACCGTGTCGCCAATCCGGAGATCGTCGACGGCGACCTCTTCGAACTGCTCATCGGCGCCTTCGCCGTGCACGCGCGTTGCGACGTCGGGGAGAAGCTTGGCCAGTTCGCCAAGCGCCCCCTGCGCCTGACTGATCGAGCGCATTTCCATCCAATGGCCGAGCAGCATGATGGTGACGAGCGTCGCCAGCTCTTCCCACAACGGCATTCCGGGAAAGCCGAGAAGGACGGCGGCGCTGAACGCGAAGGCGACCGTGATCGCGAGCGCGATGAGCGTCATCATGCCCGGCAGCCGGTCGCGGATCTCGCGCGCGGCACCCTGGAGAAAGGGCCGGCCGCCGTAGAGGAACACCGCCGTGCCGAACAGCGGCGGGATGTACCGCGCCCCCGGAACGCTCGGCGCGGTGTAGCCCAGCGCATTCTGGAGCATGTGCCCCCAGGCGAGCGTGGGGAGCGTCAGCACGAGCGACAGCCAGAACTTGTCGCGGAACATCGCCACCGAATGGCCGGCGTGCGCGTCGTGCGCGTCGTGCGCGTCGTGCGCGTCGTGCGCGTCGTGCGCGTCGTGCGCGTCGTGCGCGTCGTGCGCGTCGTGCGTATGCCGTGCATGCGCGCCTGGATCGCCCATACCTCGTCCCTCTGGAAGGTGATGACCTCGCTGGAAGCGCTGCGGGCCGCCTGTCGCCGCGCCCGTCAGTGCCATCGAAGGGCGGACGCCGACGCCTCGCTGCCAGAGGGAAGACCAGGGGAGCTCGCTGTACTCGAGCGCCGAGGGGCCGGCGGTCCCCCCCGGGCGTCCGTTGCGTCTCCCATTATCCGCCGAGGCCAATCTGCTGCAGGAACCCTCCGAGGTCGTAGAAGAGATTCTCCTCGATGATCTGCCCGTCCTCCCCCCAGCGTGCGACGGTGCAGAACTCCACGTCGAATCGCTTGCCCGTCGGCGGGATGTCCTTGCCATCCGGACCCCGCATCGGCCCGCGGAAGGTGCCGGTGAATCGTGCGATGGAGCAGGTCCACTCACCCGACGCGAAGAACACGCGATAGGGCCGATTCTCGAGCTGCTGGTCGGGGAACGCGCGGAAGAAGTCACGCGCTTCCTGATTGTGCGCTTCGATGCCGTGCGTCGGCGGCTTGCCCGGCCAGGAGACCACCACGTCGCGGCGGTGTCGCGCCTCGAAGATTCTCAGGTCCTGCGCGTTCCACGCATCGTCGAGCGTCTGCATGAGCTCCATGTTGCGAGTCGCGTATGTGTCTCGCCCTGCTGACGTGGCGCCCATATTCCCTCCAGCGGTGAATCGACCGGATCGTGCGCGATGCCCTCGTGCCGCGCTGCGTACCGGCCGGCGTCGGCTCGTCGCTCATGACGACGCGTCGGCGGGCGCCGAGCCGCTCGCACGTGGGATCGCCGTGTACACGCGCGTGATGTAGCTGTGGAACTCGTTCATGTAACTCGCGAGGAAGTCTCGCGTCGACACTACCGTGACCTCGCCGTCGTCGGTGACGAGGTTCGGGGTGAACTCGATGTACGCCTCGATGGCGTTGAACATCGGCGAGTTGCAGAAGGCCATGATGCTGCGGACGTGCTGCTGGCCAACCGCCGTGCCGATCTTGCCTGGCGAGGCGCCGATCACCGCGGACGGCTTGCGCGCGAAGGAGTTCGCGCCCCACGGTCGGCTCGCCCAGTCGATGGCGTTCTTCAGTGCCCCGGGGATCGAGCGATTGTACTCCGGCGTCACGAAGAGCACCGCGTCCACGGCGGCGATGGCGTCCTTGAGTGCCCGCCCTTCCGGCGGATAGTTCGCGTCGTAGTCGTACGAGTACAGCGGCAGGTTGCCGATGGGGATCTCGCGGAGCGTCAGCTCTGGCGGCGCGAGCCGCGTGAGGGCTGTCGCAAGCTTCCGGTTGATCGACGCCTTCGCGAGGCTGCCGACGAAGAAGCCCACGGTGAATGCGGTCATGGCGATCTCCTGTCGATGGGAGCTGCGCGGCGGCGCTCGTGCGCGACCTGCAACGGAGAATGGCACGTCACGCGCGAGCGCGCGAGCACTCTCTGCCGTTGAGCACCCCCCTCGTCGGTGCCACCCCCGACAACGTGTGATGTCCGGTCGCCGCCCGAGCATGTGGATGAGTCTCCCGAGGCTTACGCCCGATCCATGACGATTCGGGTACGGGTACTGCGGTCGGCCGGATGTGCCCAACGGAGATCTCGCGCTTCTCGCCTCACGCTACATCACGGTCGCCAGGTGTGGATGACGACGAGGTTGTCCACTGCGACGTAGCAGGCCGAGGGTCGAGTACCAGGATGTGTCAAGTTCGCGTTCTGGGTGGCGAGCACCAGGACGTTAGGCAGCCTCCCGACGTCCGACTACCATCGGAGAGCCGCATCTTGGCGGGCGTCTCCGAGGCGGCCCGCGAACACCTTCTTGGCTGCGTGCGGCGCCAACCCCACTGGTGGGCAGTGTCACCCAGAATATGGACGGCGGCCGTGTCGACTTCGAGGCCGAATCCGCGCCGGCCCCCGAACTACACACATCGCCGCACACGACCGCCCTTCGTCGACGACAATATCGATGAGAAGACGGGCTCTCGTCTTCCCGTCTTCTCGTCTTCTCGTCTTCCCGTCTTCTCCTATCTCACCAACTTCCGGTATGCGATCCGGTGCGGCTGGTCCGCATCCGGCCCCTTTCGCTTCTTGAGATCCTCGATGTACGCCCCGTAGTTCCCCTCGAACCACACCACCTCCGAGTTCCCCTCGAACGCCAGGATGTGCGTGGCGACGCGGTCCAGGAACCACCGGTCGTGGGAGATGATCACCGCACAGCCGGCAAAGTCGAGGAGCGCATCTTCCAGCGCACGCAGCGTATCGACGTCGAGGTCGTTGGTGGGCTCGTCGAGGAGGAGGAGGTTGCCGCCCGTCATCAGCGTCTTCGCCAGGTGCAAGCGGTTGCGCTCCCCCCCGGACATGTTGGCCACCAGCTTCTGCTGGTCGCTCCCCTTGAAGCCGAACGACCCGACGTAGGCCCGCGAGTTCATCTCCCGCTTCCCCACGGGGATCATCTCGCGCCCACCGGAAATCTCGTCCCACACGGTGCGTGCCCCGTCCAGCGTGCGCGTCTGGTCGCCGTACGAGATCTGCACCGTGTCGCCGACCTTGAGCGTCCCCTCGTCCGGCGTCTCGCCTCCCGTGATCATCCGGAAGAGCGTCGTCTTCCCCGCCCCGTTGGGGCCGATGATCCCGACGATCCCGCCGCGCGGGAGCGAAAAGCTGAGGTTCTCGAACAGGAGCTTTTCGCCGAACGACTTCTTCAGCTTGTCGGCGATGACGACGTCGTTGCCCAGCCGCGGCGCCGGCGGGATGACGATCTCGTGCTGCGTCACCCGCTCCTGCGCCGCCTCGCTCGCCAGCTCCTCGTAGGCCTGGATGCGCGCCTTGTTCTTGGCCTGCCGCGCCCGCGGCGCCATGCGCACCCACTCCAGCTCGCGCTCCAGCGTCTTCTGGCGCACGCTGGCCGTCTTCTCCTCCTGCGCCAGGCGCGACTTCTTCTGCTCCAGCCAGCTGGTGTAGTTCCCCTCGTACGGGTAGCCGCTCCCGCGGTCGAGCTCGAGGATCCACTTGGCCACGTTGTCCAGGAAGTAGCGATCGTGGGTGATGGCTACCACGGTCCCGGGGAAGTCGGCCAGGAAGTGCTCCAGCCACGCCACGCTCTCGGCGTCCAGGTGGTTCGTCGGCTCGTCGAGGAGGAGCATGTCGGGCTGCTCCAGCAACACGCGACAGAGCGCGACGCGACGCTTCTCACCCCCCGACAGCGTCGTGACGTCGGCATCGGCCGGCGGGAGGCGCAACGCGTCCATCGCCACCTCGATCTTGTTGTCGAGGTTCCACAGGTCCAGGTGGTCGATCTTGTCCTGCACCCTGGCCTGCTCGTCGAGGAGCTTCTGCATCGCCTCGTCGCTCATCGGCTCGGCGAACTGCATCGAGATCTCGTTGAAGCGATTGAGCAGGTCGCGCTGCTCCTTGACCGCCAGTTCGACGTTCCCCTGCACGGTGAGCGTGGGGTCGAGCTGGGGCTCCTGCGGCAGGTAGCCGATCCGGGTCCCCTGCGCCGCCCACGCCTCGCCGTTCCAGTCCTTGTCCACCCCCGCCATGATGCGAAGGAGCGACGACTTGCCGGCCCCGTTGCTGCCGAGGACGCCGATCTTGGCCCCGGGGTAGAAGGAGAGCCAGATGTCGTTCAGGATCACGCGCGACGGAGGGACGACCTTCGTCAGCGCCTTCATGACGTAGATGAACTGTGGGGCCATGTCGTGAGGCGGGAGGCGGGAGGCGGGAGACGGGAGTGCGCGCGAATCGCGCGCGACGTCACCGAGGGGAATCTAATGGAACGGGGGAGAGGGAGGCGGCGCGGCACAAGCGCACCCTTGCATCTGGTGGCGCCACGGGCCAAATAGCGATGTCTGTGGGCAGGTTTTCACGTCCGCATCCATTCACGAAGGGGTACCATGACCGATCCGGCTGGCGACCGGGAGCGCTTCGCGCTCGTCGATCGCATGACGGCACTCTTCGCCTCCGGCCCGGACGAGGCGACGATCATGCGAGGGGTCGTCGACCTCTTCGTCCCTGAGTACGCGTCGTGGGCGTCGTTCGACGTGCTGGACGAGGGCGAGATGAAGCGCGTCGCGGTCGCCTCGATCGACTTCCCCGGCCACGACGGCTCGCGCTGGGAGTCGGCGCTGGCGCCGGCCGACCTCTTCGGGGGGAGCGATCGCTTCCTGCAGGCGGACGCGGCGCAGGTGATCCACGTCGACTCCCGCGAGGCGCTCCCTGCCTTGCCGGAGGGGGTGGACGCGACACACTACCACCCCCTCCTCCCGCTCTCCGTGATCTTCGCGCCGCTCCGGGCGCACGGCGAACGGCTCGGCCTCCTGCAGGTCCTGGCCACGCACGGCCGTCGGCGGTACGTGGAGTCGGACCTGACCGTGGTGGGGGGCGTCGCGCAGCGCGCCGCCTTCGCGATCATCAATGGCCGCCTGATCGCGCAACTGCGCCGCGAGCTCGACCAGCGGACACAGCTCATCGCGCGGCTCGGGGAGTCGGAATCACGATTCCGCAACCTGTTCGCGGCGAGCCCCATCGCCATGTGGGTGCACGACGCCGAGACGCTGCGCATCCTCGCGGTGAATGCGGCAGCCGTCGAGCAGTATGGGTGGAGCGAGGACGCCCTGCTGCAGATGAGCGCGCGCGACCTCGAGCCCCCGGAGGGGCTGCCGGAGGCGCTGCAGCTGGCCCGATCCCAGTCCGGCCTGTCGCACACGGACCGAGTGGCGCAGCACTGGCGCGCGGATGGAACGCGGCTCCTGGTGGAGGTCCGCACCCACGAGGTGGAGATCGGGGGTCGCGGCGCCGTCATCGTCCAGTCGCTCGATGTCACCGATCGGGTCCAGGCGTTCACCGCACTTCGCGCGGCATCGGACCGCCAGCGCCTGGTCTCCCGCGTGACGAAGGAGGCGCTCTGGGAGTGGCGGCCGCGGACGGGGGAGCTGGAGTGGAACCCCGCCTTCTCGGAGCTCTTCCGCTTCGCCCCCAGTGACGCCACGCAGTCGCCCGACTGGCTGATGTCGCGCGTCCACCCGGACGACCGGATGGCATGCGCGGCGGTGCTCTCCGACGCACTCCAGGCCAGGCGCGAGGAGTGCAGGCGCCGCTTCCGCTTCAAGCGCGGCGACGGAAGCGAGGCGCTCGTCGACGATCGCATCGTCATCGCCTATGACGATGAGGGCCCGGCGCGCGTCGTCGGGTCGCTGACCGACATCACCGCACAGCAGAAGCAGGAGGAGCAGCTGGCGGTGGCGCAGCGGCTCGAGGCGATCGGCCGGCTGGCGGGAGGGGTGGCGCACGACTTCAACAACGTCCTCACCGCCATCCACGGCTTCGCCACCTTCGCCCTCGAGGACCTGCCGAGCGACAGCCGGTCGCGCGAGGACCTGGGCGAGATCCTGCAAGCCATCGACCGGGCGGCCACCCTCACCCGCCACCTCCTCGCCTTCTCGCGCCGCCAGGTGCTGCAGCCGCAACTGGTCGAGGTGAACGACTCGCTTCGCGCCTTGCAGAAGATGCTGGCCCGCGTGCTGGGCGAGGACGTCGACCTGCAGACCTTCCTGGCGCCGCAACTCCCGCTGGTCCTCGTCGATCCGGGACAGCTCGAGCAGGTGATCCTGAACCTCGTGGTGAACGCGCGCGATGCGATGCCCGAGGGCGGGCTCCTCACCATCGAGACGTCGATCGCCGTCCTGGACGACGACCACCGCGCGCCGGCAGGCGAATTCGTCGTCATCGCCGTCACCGACACCGGGATCGGGATGGATCCGCACACGCTCGAACACGTCTTCGAGCCGTTCTTCTCCACCAAGGACCGCGACAAGGGGACCGGACTCGGGCTGGCGACGAGCTACGGGATCATCCAGCAGTCGGGCGGGCACATATCGGTCTACAGCGAGGTCGGGCGGGGGAGCACGTTCAAGCTCTTTCTCCCCCGCGCCGTGGAGGAAGGAGTGGTGGCGGCATCGATCGCCGCCGATGCCACGGCGCCGCTCGCGGGCCACGAGACGGTGCTCCTGGTGGAGGATGACGAACGGGTCCGCCGAGTGTCGGTGACCGCGCTCATGCGGCATGGATACATCGTCATCGAGGCGCGGGCCGCGGAGCCGGCGCTGGCGACCTTCCGCGAGGGGGTCCACGCGATCGACGCCGTCGTCACCGACATCGTGTTGCCGCGGATGAACGGGGCGCAGCTGGCGAAGGAGCTGCGCGCCATCCGCCCGGAGCTCCCCATCCTCTTCGTCTCCGGCTTCACGGAGAATGCCTTCACTCGCTCGGGCGACATGCAACCCGGGATCGAGCTGCTGGAGAAGCCGTTCGCCCCCGAGGCCCTGGTGCGACGGGTGCGCACGATGCTCGACCGGCGGCGATGGGGGGACGGGAGCGGCGGGGTGTAGCGACGTCGCCACTTCGCCCCTTCCCGCCGCCGGGGCGGCGCCGCATGATGACGCACCCAACCGCGCCGCCCCCGCCATGCCGAATCCCCCCCTGTCCCGCCGCGACTTCAGCCGTGTCGCCGTCGCCGCCGTCGCCACCGGTGCCCTCCCGCGGGCGCTGCTCGGCGGCGCCTCTCCCGCCTCCCGGCTCCCAGCGCCCGTCTCGCCCTGGCGCTGGCCGGGCTACGACGACGCCATCGTCATCGACATGCTGGCCACCCCGGGGCCGTTCAACGTCCCCGACTGGCTCAAGGGACCGCTCACCCGCGCCATGATCGAGAACGCGCGCCGCTCGGGGATCACGGCGGTCAACTCGACGGTGAGCGCCACGGGCGATGCCAGCACGGCCTTCGAGGCGACGGTGGCCAACATCGCATCCTGGGAGTACGAGCTGCAACGCTCGCCCGACGTCTTCACGAAGGTCCGCACGGTCGCCGACATCCGCCGGGCCAAGGCCGAGCGCAAGCTCGGGGCGATCCTCGGCTTCCAGGACACCACGCCCATCTGGGACCGGCCCGAGCGCCTCGAGATGTTCCATCGCCTTGGCGTGCGCATCGTGCAGCTGACGTACAATGGCCCCAACCTGGTCGGCGACGGGTGCCTCGTGCCGAAGGACGGAGGGCTCAAGCCGTATGGGCGCGACCTGGTCGCGCGCATGAACGAGATGGGGATTCTCGTCGACATCAGCCACACGGGGTGGGAGACCACGCGCCAGGCGATCGTCGCCTCGCGCCGCCCCATCGCCGCCACGCACTCCGGGGCGGCCGCCGTGACCAACGTCCCCCGCAACAAGCCGGACGACGTCCTTCGCGCGCTCGCCGACAAGGGGGGGGTGGTGGGCGTCTTCATGATGCCCTTCCTGCGCGAGCGCGGGCAGCCGACGGCCGACGACTTCGTGCGCCACGTGACCCACTGCGTGAACGTGTGCGGCGAGGATCACGTGGGCGTGGGGAGCGACAACTCGATCACGCCGCTCGACCTCACCCCCGAGTTCCGGAAGGTCCACGCCGACTTCGTGGAAGCGCGGCGCAAGGCGGGGATCTCGGCGCCGGGCGAGGATGCCAACGTCTTCAACTACGTCCCCGACTTCAACTCGCCGCGTCGCATGGAGCTCGTGGCCGACGCTCTGGCCGGGGCAGGACACCCCGCGGCGCGGATCGAGAAGATCCTCGGCGGCAACTGGATGCGATTGTTGGGCGAGGTATGGCGATGACGTGCACGGCGGAACCGCGCGACGGGCGATGAGGTTCACCCCGTATGGATTTCGCCTCCATCACCGACCGCCTGTCCGGCTCCCCCGCGACCGCCCTCCCGCTCCTCTTCCTGGCCGGGGTGCTGACGTCGCTCACGCCGTGCATCTACCCGATGATCCCGATCACGGCGGCGATCGTGGGGGGCGAGGCGGTGGAAGGCTCGGGCACGCGCCGGGCGCGGCTCCGCCCATTCCTCCTGACGCTCACCTACGTCGTCGGGCTCGCCCTCGTGTATGCCGGGTTGGGCCTCTTTGCCGGGATGTCGGGGACGATGTTCGGGCGCGTGAGCACCAACCCGTGGCTCTACTTCGCGATGGCCAACGTCCTCGTCCTGGCCGCGCTCTCCATGCTCGACGTGCTCCCGGTGCGACTCCCCGCCTGGGTGACGCAGCGGGCGGCGACGGCCGGAAACGGCGGGCGTTTCGGTGGCGCCTTCGCGATGGGCGCCATGTCGGGGCTGGTCGCCGCGCCCTGCTCGGCGCCGGTGATGATCGCGGTCCTGACCTGGGTCACCGAAACGAAAAGCGCCCTTCTGGGGTTCATCTATCTGTTCACCTTCTCGCTCGGGATGTGCGCGCTTCTGGTGGTCGTCGGCGTGTCGTCGGGATCGCTGTCGCGCCTCCCCAGGGCGGGGATGTGGATGGTGCGGGTGAAGAAGCTCTTCGGCATCGTGATGCTCGGCGTGGCCGAGTACTACCTCGTGAAGATGGGGCAGTTGTTGATATGATCGCTCGAGTCCTGCGCTCGTTCGTGACCGGAAGCGCGTCCATGGCCCGACGCTCGCGCGTGCTCGTGGCCGCCGCCGTGATGGGCGTCGTGGCCGCTGGCGCCCCTGCGCCGGTGCACGCCCAGCACGCCATCGACCTCCCGCTGGGCGCGACGCTCCCGGACCTCAAGGTCGAGACGCTCGACGGCAAGCCCGCCTCGCTCGCCCCCTACATCGGGAAAACGCCGCTCCTCATCGAGGTGTGGGCGACCTGGTGCGAGAACTGCAAGGCGCTGGAGCCGCGGATCATCGCCGCCAAGAAGAAGTACGGGGGGCAGGTCAAGTTCGTGGGGCTCGCGGTTTCGTTCAACCAGTCGCCGCAGCGCGTGAAGCTCCACATGGAGAAGCACGGCTTCGACGTGGAGACGTTCTACGACCGCAAGGGAGAGGCCGACGCCGTGTACGGGGTGAAGGCCACGTCCACCGTGATCGTGGTGAACAAGGCCGGGAAGATCGTCTACGCCGGCGCCGGGGGCGACCAGGACATCGAGGGGGCAATCCGGAAGGCGTTGTAGGCCAGGAGACGGGAGACGGGAGGCGAGTCGGATTCAGGCTCTCCCATCTCTGCGCGCCCCCAGACGCTCCCACCGCAGCTCCATCACTCCGCCTGCGACGCTCGCGTACGTGTGACGCGTCACGCGTTGGCGATGTCCAGCGCGATCCGATCGATGCCGTCCAGCAGGCGCTGCAGGTGTCCCTCGGTGGTGCGGGGGTTGATGATCGTCACGCGGAGGACGCGCCGGCCGTCGAGGACGGTCGAGGTGATCCACCCCTCGCCGGAGGCGTTGTACCGCTCGCGGGTCAGGCGATTGAGTTCGTCGAGGGCGGTGGCGTCATCGGCGGCGGCCTCTCCCCGGCCCATGGCCGCCGCGGCGCCCGAGGCGCGGGGATTGGCGCCGAGATGGCGGAAGCAGAGGATGTTCGTCTCCGGCAGGTGCAACGCCTCGAAGCGCGGGTGGGCCATCACCATGGCGTGGAATGCCGAGGTCAGCGCGCAGAGATGGTCGTAGAAGCCCGCGATCCCGCTGGCCCCGTATCGGAGGATCGCCGCCCACACCTTGAGGACATCGGCGCGGCGCGAGCACTGCAGCGAGCGCGGCCCCAGGTCGTACGACGGTTCGTCCTCGCACAGGTGAAACAGGTACGGCGCCTGCTGGGCGAAGGCCCCGTCGAGCGCGGATGCGTCGCGCAGCAGCACCATCCCGGCAGACAACGGGACGAGCATCATCTTGTGAGGATCCCAGGCCAGCGAGTCGGCGCGCTCGATGCCACGCAGGCGGGCACGGTGCGACTCGGAGAAGAGCGCCGACCCGCCGTGCGCCGCGTCGACGTGGAACCACGTGCCGTGCCCGGCGCAGGCGTCGGCGACGGTTTCGAGGTCGTCGAACGCCCCGGTCGCCGTGCTCCCCGCGGTCGCGACGACCGCAAGCACCGCCCGTCCCTCGTCCTTCTGGCGCTGCAGCATCCCGGCCACCTGGCGTGCATCCATGCGGTAGCCGTCGGACGGGACCGTGAGGAGGTTGCGCACGCCGAGTCCCATGACGCCGACCGCGCGGCTGACGGCGTAGTGCGCGTGGGCGCCGCAGAGCACGACCGGTGGGGCCGCCCCCACGCCGGTGGCCCATGCCTCGGGCATCAGGCGTCCGCGGGCGGCGAGGAGGGCGGTGAGGGTCGCCTCGGTCCCGCCGGAGGTGAAGGCGCCGCCGCTCCGCTCGCCGAGCCCGGCCAGCTGGCACATCCAGCGGATCACCTGCCGCTCCACGTGGGTCGAGGCGGGTGACATCTCGCGCACCGCCTGCGAGTTGTTGAGCGCGGCGATGACGGCCTCGGTCCACGCGGCAACGGGGAGCGGGGGAGAGACCTGGTGCCCCGCGTACATGGGGTGCGAGAGACGGTTGGCCTCGGCGATGACGTCGTCGCGCAGGCGCTGGGCGACGACGTCCAGCGGGAGGCCGAGGGAGGGGAGCGGCTCGTCGAAGCGCGCCGCCACGTCGCGAGGCGGCGTCCCCCGCGAGACCGCCCCCTCGCCGCCCCCCGCTCGCGCGAGGTAATCGACCGCCAGTTGCACGATGGTCTGCGCCGCCTCGCCGGTGGCATCGGCGCGCAGCGACTCCAGCAGTTCGTCCCTGGTCATCAACAGGCCCTCGGGGTGCCTAACGACATCCGGTGAGCGGGAGCTCGAAGAGGTGGCGTGGCGGGAGCGGCTCGTCGGTGAGCGAGCAGCGGATGTGGTCCACCACCAGTGGCTGTTCCACGCGCACGGCCAGCAGCTCGCGCCGTTGCTGCGCGGTGAGGGTGCGGAAGAACGAGAGGGTGACGTGCGGGGTGAAGGCGAACCGCGCGGGCTGGAAGGCCAGGCCGCTCGCCGAAATACGATCGTGCAGCTCGCGCAGGGGGCCGTGGTGGTCCACGGGGAGGACGATGATGTCGGTCTGCATGAAGCGGATCGGCGCCTTGAACTCGAGCTCCATCGGGGCCGTCTCGCCGGCGACGCGTTCCATCACCTCGCGGAGCCGCTCGCGAGGGGTCGACGGCTCGATGGGGCCCACCCCCGACGATCCGGCCAGGGTGAGGTGGGGGGGGAGATAGTTGGCGAGCTTGGGGTCGTACCGCTGCTGGAGGGCGTGGATACGATCGCCGGCCACTCCGCGGGCATCGACCACGACGAAGATACCGGGGCCTCGTCGCCACTTGTCGGAGAGTTCTGCGTCGATCGAGGAGGACACGCGGGGCAATCGGGGAGTCAGGTTCGGGCGCTACCCCACGAATGATATCGCCCGTGCGCACCCGGTACAGCGAACCGTCGCTCCCGACGTCACCTCCCGCGCGCGTCAGCGCCGCGCCACACGTACGCGCTCCAGGCCGGCCGACCAGCCGACGTGGGGGGGCGCGAGCAACCAGTCGAGCGCCCGCAACACGTAGCCCGACCCCAGCAAGGTGGATTTGAGCGAGTGTCCCGAGAACGGAACGACCCAGCGTCGCGCCATCACGCCGCCAGCCGCAAGCAGCGCAGGATCGGCGTCCGCCAGCTTGTCACGCTCCCCCCGCACGATCGCCACCCGCGCGCGCGAGCGGAGCAGCGCCACCTGCTCCGCCACCGAGAAGCTCCCCGGGCCCGAGGGCTCCGAGGTCATGAGGAGGTCGGACGCCGAGATCTCGAGATGGCTGCGGTTCCCCGGTGACATCGCCAGCACGCCGACCAATCCGTCCAGCGGGAGGTGCGCCGCGGTCCAGAGCGCCAACTCGCTCCCGATCGAGTGGCCGGCCAGCACGAGAGGGATGGCCGGCGCACCGGCCGTCCCCGCACCACCTTCCCGTGCCAGCTCCCGTCGCGCCGCCGCGATGTACCGCGCCAGCCGAACCGCGGCGACCGAATCGCGCACCGTCGGCTCGTCGGGGAGCGATGCGAGGAAGTGCCGGATGTCGAACCCCGCCACGGCATACTGCTCGCGACTGAGCGACCAGGCCAACTGCTGGTGTGGGCCCCAGAATCCCACGTCGTTGCCGAAGAAGAAGACGATCGCACGCGGTGGCCGAGTGCTGTCGGCCGCCGGATAGAGTCTCGCGGGCGCGTCGCGCAGCGCCGCATCGTGAGGGGCGAGGCCGGGGTGTGGAGCCCCGCACCCCGCGAGGGACGCCAGCGCCATCGCACCGATCCACGCGATCGCGCCGACCGTCGCCAACGGGCGCGGCCGAGACAGCAGGAGGTTCGCTTCAGGAGGTGGTCGCAACGGCTACACACGGTGCCTGGTACGCCATGCAAGTTGTGGGCGGCAGGCTGTCGCGCCCGTTAATGCGGGAGCCGACCCCGATGCCGATGCGAAGCTGCAGCCCTGGGGGCATCTTCCCTTCCCTCGCCCCCGCACTCGCCCGTATTCACCGTCTGGTAGCGCGCTCGACCACCGACCGCCTCCAGCGTGACCCATCGACCAATGTCCCTCACCGCCGCTCGCGACCGCCTTCTCGCCCTCCCCCATCTGGCCCTGGGGGCACTACCTACCCCCGTGGACGAGGCTCCGCGACTGCGTGATGCGATCGGGATGGGCGCGCGCCTCGTCATCAAGCGCGACGACGCCCTCCCCTTCGGCTTTGGTGGCAACAAGGTCCGCAAGCTGGGCCTCGTCGCCGCCCGGGCCCAGCGCGATGGTGTCGACACCCTCATCACCTGCGGCGGCGTGCAGTCCAATCACTGCCGCGCCACGGCGGCCACCGCCGCCAGGCTCGGGATGGCGTGCCACATCGTCGCCAACGGTACCCCACCCGACCGCCTCACGGGGAACGCCCTCCTCGACGCCCTCCTCGGCGCGCACGTCCACTACGTCGCGCAGCGCACCGATCGCAATCCCGCCATGGACGCGCTGGCCGGGCGGCTGCGCGCCGAGGGGCGCACGCCGCTCGTCATCCCGTTAGGCGCCTCGACCCCGCTCGGGGGGCTGGGGCTCGCCCTCGGCATCGGGGAAGTCGTGCGCCAGGGCATCGTCCCCGACTACATCATCCACGCCACCTCGTCGGGGGGGACGCAGGCGGGGCTCATCGCCGGGTGTGCCCTGTTCGAGGTGCCGACGCGGATCATCGGGATCAGCGCCGACGACACGGTGGATGAGATCCGGCACGTCGTCACCTCCATCTGCCACGGCATGGAAGGGCTGCTCGAGCTCCCGGCGGGCGCGCTCGGCGCCGAGTCGCGCTTCGAGGCCGACGACGCGTTCATCGGCGAGGGATACGGGATCCCGACCGAAGCGTCGCGCGAGGCGCAGGCGCTCGCCGCCCGCACCGAGGCGATCTTCCTGGACCACTGGTACACGGCCAAGGCGATGGCCGGCCTCATCGCCTACGCGCGCGCCGGTCGCTTCAAGGATGGGCAGACCGTGATGTTCTGGCACACGGGGGGGCAGGTGGGGCTCTTTGCTTAGGGGCAGAAGACGAGAAGACGAGAAGACGAGAAGACGAGAAGACGAGAAGACGAGAAGACGAGAGCGCCCGGCGCACGCCTGGCGTGCGTGGGGCGCTTCCCGTCTGCCGTGACGCGGGTGCTTGCTTCCTCTCCTACCTTCGTGGGCCGGGGTTGGCGGCGCGGAACCTGGATTCGGGGGCGATGTCGAGCTTCAGCTCGGCGGGGGCTCCCTTGGCGTCGAGGATGAAGCTCACGGTCGCCTTGGTCGGGACCGGCGCCGCCATCGAGGCGCGGAAGGTGTCGTAGTGCCAGTGCTCCATGGCGCCGCCCACGCGCCCGAACTGGAAGCTCAGCGCGCCATCCTTCTCGGTGATGACGATGTCACCGTAGAGCGAGTCGGTGTAGGTTCCCGCGTACTTCGCGAGCTCGAGTGACGGCCTTGTTCCCGGGACGCGTGCCTTCCGCTGCGCCTCCTCGGCGGCCCGGGCGGCCTCGCGCATCGGTTGCACGATCTTCAGGTACTCGGCATTCCAGTCGCGCGGCGTGTCGCGCGTGAACAGGTCGAAGACGCGGGGGAAGATCGACAGCGGCGCCGGCGAGCCGTTCATGTTCGTGAGGACCACGACGCCCAGGTTCTCGTCGGGGAGCATGGCCACCATGGCCGACATCCCGTCGATGTTGCCGCCGTGGTGCACCGCCAGCCGCCCGTCGAAGTCCTGGAGGAACCACCCCATCCCGTACGACGACAGCCTGGCCCCCGGGGCGAGGTAGCTGGCGGTGGGTCCCTGCAGGCGGATGTGGATGTTGGGGAGCCACATCTCGCCGTGGTTGCGGGCGGAGATGAGCTGCTTCCCGGCGTACTTCCCGCGCCCCAGCTGCAACCGCAGCCACTGCGCCATGTCGCGCACGTTGGAGTTGATCGACCCTGCCGGGGCGATGTTGTCGATGTCCTTCCAGGGGAGGGTGACGACCGTGTCGTTGACCTCGGCGTGCGGCGTCGCCACGTTCGCGGCCCCGGCCAGCGCGCGGATCGAGGTGGACGACGACGTCATTCCCAGCGGGGCGAAGATCCTCGTCTGCACCAGGGCGTCCCACGAGGCCCCGCCGGCCGCGGCCGCCGCCTCGCCGGCCGCCAGGTACATCAGGTTCTGGTAGCCGAATTGCGCCCGGAATCCCCAGCTGGGCTCGAGGTAGCGCACGCGCCGCAGGATCTCGTCGCGGGGGAAGCCGCTGATGTACCAGGCGAAGTCGCCGCGCGCGAGGCCGCTCCGATGCGACAGGGCGTCGCGGATGGTGAGGTCGCGCGATGCGTACCGGTCGTACAGCTGCAACCCGGGGAGGTAGGCCGTCACCCTCTCGTCCCACTTCATCTTCCCGTCGTCCACCGCCATGGCCACCAGCGCCGCCGTGAAGGCCTTGGACGAGGAGCCGATGGCGAAGAGGGTGTTCTGGTCGACCGGCTCCGCCCTGCCCACGGTGCGGGTCCCGTACCCCTTGGCGTAGATCACGGAATCGTCCTTCACGATCGCCAGGGCGAGCCCCGGGACCTTCCACTCCCTCATCGTCGCGGCCACGTAGGCGTCGAGCTGCGACAGCCGAGCGGCATTGCCCTTGGCCTGCTGGGCATGGGCGGGGAGCGCAAGGGCGGGGAGCGCGAGGGTGAGGGCGAGGGCCGCCGCCCCGGCGGCGCCGAACCGTGCACGGCGGGGGAAGGGACGAGTCGAATGCGGCATGATGGGCATGCTCCGGGGGGTCGGGGCGCGGCGCGTGAACGTCGCGTCGCGCCCCGCGGGTGGAGGGGGGGAATGCCTAACGCTTTCCCGGCCCGTACAGCACGTGGCCGGCGCGCGCCGTGGTGTGCGTCCCGCGGTCGATCGTCACCTGGCCGTTGACCAGGACGTACTCGATCCCCGTGGGATAGGCGATCGGGTCGTCGTAGGTGGCCCGATCGTCGAGCGTCTCGAGGTTGAAGATCGTGACGTCGGCCCAGTTCCCCTCCTTGATGGAACCGCGGGCGGCCAGGCGCATCCGCGTGGCCGGCCACGACGTCTGCTTGCGAACGGCTTCCTCGAGCGACAGGACCTTGCGGTCGCGCGCGTAGCGCGAGAGGACGCGCACCGCGTTGCCGTACATGCGCGGGTGCGGCAGTCCCGTCTGGTCCACGCTCCCAGCGGCGAGCTGGGCCCCCGCGTCGCTCCCGATGCTCGTCCACGGGAAGCGGAGCGCGGTCTCGATGTCCTGCTCGCTCATCATGTGGTAGATCGCCATGACGCGCCCGTTCCCCTGGGCCACCAGGTCCCACGCCGCGTCGGCCGGTTCCTTCCCCATCTCCCGCGCGATCTGGGTGAGCGTCTTCCGCTCGTACTTCGCGTTGGCCGGGTTCCGCGCGTTCACCAGCACCACGCCATCCCAGCCGCCGGCCGCCTCCACGATGTTCCACCATCCGGGGGATCCGGTCTGCAGCTCGCGCTTGAGGCGCTCGCGGATCGCGGGGTCGGCGAGGCGCTTGAGCAGCGAATCGCGTCCGCCGTCGGCGGCCCACGACGGGATCGTGGCCTCGAGCCCCGTGCCACCGGCCGTGTAGACATACAAATCGGCGGCAACATCCACGTTGCGCGCGCGGGCGGCCTCCACCACCTGGCGCACGCTGTCCATCAGCACCCCCCACCCGGGGCGATACGCCACCTTGAGGTGGAAGACCTCGCCGGGGAGCCCCCCTTCCTCGGCGATGCGCACCAGCTCGCGCACCGACTGCACCACTTCCGCGCCCTCACCGCGGATATGGCTCGCGTAGACGCCGCCGTACTTCGCCGCGACCTTCGCCAGCTCGACCAGTTCCTCGGTGGTGCTGTAGGAACTGGGTGGGTAGATGAGCGCCGTGGTCATCCCCATCGCCCCGGCGCGCATCGCCGTGTCCATGCTGGCGCGCATCCGGTCCAACTCGGCGGGGGTGGGGGCGCGGTTGAAGGCGCCGATCACCGCCGAGCGGGCCTGGGTCGCGCTGTAGTAGCTCCCGAAGTTGATGCTGATCCCCTGTCGTTCGAGGGTGGCGAAGTACTCCGGGATGCGCGACGCGCCGACGGGGAATCCGCCCTCGCCGCCGATCGCCGTCGTCACCCCCATGCGCAGCTTGTTCTCGGCCAGCCCGTTGCGCGGGAGGACCCCGCCCGACTGGTCCATCATGTCGATCCACCCTGGGGAGACGTAGAGCCCGCGGGCGTCGATCTCGCGCACGCCTTGTCCGTCGATCTTCCCGATGCGGGCGAACTTGCCGTCGCGGATACCGACGTCGGCCAGGATCCACGGGTTCCCCATCCCGTCGAGGACGCGCCCGTTGCGGATGACCACGTCGTACTCGGCGCCCCCCAGGCGGACGCGGCCGTCAGGCGCATCGCGCGAGGCCTGGGCGACCACCGCGGGGGACGGGGCGGGGGCCGGGCTCGCGCCGCGGCAGCCCCCGGCGGCGAGGGCGAGGGCGAGCGAGAGGGGAGGGGCGATGCGTCCGGGGCGTGCCGTGACGCGGCGAGTCGGGAGGTGCGCGGTGGTGGGCATGCGATAATTGTATACAAATCCGTCCACGCCCGGCAACCGCCGGCGTCCGGTCACCACTGCCCGCGTTCACCCACGCTGGTGATCACGTTCCCCAGCCGTTCGGCGGCGTTGCGCCAGTTGGTCTGGACCGCGTGCTGCGCGACGTCCGCGTTGCCGCCCTTGATGGCGCGGATGATCGCCGCGTGCTCGCCGACCGATGGGGAGAGGTCGCGCGCGAGGAGACTCACGTAGATGCGCTCGTAGCGCTCGGCCTGCGGCTTGACCGCCTCGTACAGGGCGAGGAGGCGCGGCCCGGCGGCCGCCTCCACGTACGTGCGGTGGAAGCGTTCGTCCAGCTCCCACAGCCGGTTGTGGTTGTGCTGCTTCGCCTCCGCCGCCTTGCGGAACTGCTCGTTGATGGCGGTGAGCTCGGCGACCAGCTTCTCGCGATCGGCCACCGGGCGCTGGGCCGCGATGCGGGCGGCCAGCCCTTCCACCTCGGCGACGATGGAGAAGAGCTCGCGCTCGTCCTCGCGCGTGAGGGGGGCGACGGTGGGGCGCGACTGCTGCAACGCGGGCGAGTCGACGATGTACCCCTCCTGCTGCAGGCGCTGGAGTGCGCCGCGGACGGGCGTGCGGCTCACCCCCAGCCGCTGCGCCACGTCGGTCTCGACGATACGGGTCCCCGGCGCCAGCTGGCCACGGACGATGAGCTCACGGAGCTTGCGGTAGACGATCTCGGGGCGTGCGGCGCGCGAGGGCGCGCCAGTCTTCGCTACTCGCTTCACGATTCCTCCCGTCGGGGAAAACTTGCCCTTCCCACTTCCCGAAAATTGTATACAATTCCGTGCTGTGCAACCGCTCGTCCCGCATCGCGACGAGTCCCGAACCTGGGCGGTTCCCACGACTTCACGCTCCGCCGCGCCTCCGCATGATCGATCCGCTCGAGAACATCAGCATTCGCGACCTCCGTACCCTCGAGGAATATGTCGAGTGCTGCGAGATTCAGGAGGAGACCTGGGGGCGCGGATTCTCGGAGCGCGTCCCGGCGGCCATCCTGCGCGTCTCGCAGAAGGTGGGGGGAGTCACGGCCGGCGCCTTCGACGGCAACGGGCGCATGGTCGGCTTCGTCTTCGGCCTCACGGGGCTCAGGAACGGGAAGCCGGCGCACTGGTCGGACATGCTCGCCGTCCGCGTCGAGGCGCGCGGGCGCCACATCGGCGATCGGCTCAAGCACTACCAGCGGCAGCAGGTGCAGGCGCTCGGCGTGGAGGTCATGCTCTGGACCGCCGACCCGCTGGTCGCCCGCAACGCGCACTTCAACATCAACCGCCTCGGCGCCCGCCCGGTGGAGTACGTGGACAACATGTACGGCATCACCGGGAGCACGCTCCACGGCGCGCTCCCCACCGACCGGCTGGTCTACGGGTGGCAGCTGTCGGCAGACTCCCGCCCCGCCCCCGGGGCCGATGTCGAGCGCCCGGGGGACTCCGCGCTCCCCATGGCGAACCCGCTCGCCCCCGACGGCCTCCCTTCCTTCGCGCACACCGGGAGCGCGGACGGCGCCCGCGTCCAGGTGCCGCACGACCACGGCGAGGTGCAGGACCAGTCCGACGACGCGGCCCTCCGCTGGCGCCTGAGCGTGCGCGAGTCCTTCCACACGCTGCTGACGCGCGGCCTCGCCGTCACGCGCTTCGTCCGCCCCACGGGCGGTGCGTCGCCGTACTACGTGTTCACGCGCCAGGCCTGATCCCCGCGCCATCCTCTCCCGTCTCCCGTCTTCCGTCTCGACTCCATGCTCCGCCTCACCGGCATCACCCTCCGCGAGATCCGCCTCCCGCTTCGCGAACCCTTCCAGATCTCGTCGGGGACGATGAGCGAGCGGCGCATCCTCCTCCTCGAGCTGCGCGACGCCGACGGCGCCACCGCCTGGAGCGAGTGCGTGGCCGACGACACACCAAACTACACCTCCGAGACGACCGACACCGCCTGGCTGGCGATCACCAAGTGGGTCGCCCCCCGCGTCCTCTTCCGCGAGTTCGGCGGGCCGGGCGCGGTGCACGCCGCGCTGGAGCAGGACTTCCGCGGGCACAACATGGCCAAGGGCGCGGTCGAGATGGGGATGTGGGGGGTGGAGGCGGAGCGCCTCGGGATCCCCCTCGCCACGCTCATCGGCGGGACGCGCCCGGAGATCCCGGTCGGCATATCGTTAGGTATCCAGCCCTCGCCCGCGCACCTGGTCGAGAAGGCGCGGGCCGCCCTCGCCGAGGGGTACCGCAAGATCAAGATCAAGATCAAGCCCGGCAAGGACGTGGACTACGTGCGGGCCGTGCGCGAGGCCTTCCCCGACGCCCCGCTGATGGCCGACGCCAACAACGCATACACGCTCGACGACATCGAGACGTTCGTGGCCATGGACGACCTCGACCTCATGATGTTCGAGCAGCCGCTCGACTGGGAGGACCTCGTCCGCCACGCAGAGCTGCAGCGGCGGCTCCGCACGCCGGTCTGCCTCGACGAGTCCATCACCACGCTCGCGCGCGCGCAGGACATGGTCACCCTGGGCTCGGGGCGGATCATCAACATCAAGCCGGGGCGCGTCGGCGGCTTCTCGTCGTCGATCGCCATCCACGACTTCTGCGAGGCGAACGGGATCCCGGTCTGGTGCGGGGGGATGCTCGAGAGCGGGATCGGGCGCGCGTACAACGTCGCCCTCGCCTCGCTCCCCAACTTCCAGAAGCCGGGGGACGTGAGCCCCAGCGCGCGCTACTGGGCGCGCGACGTGGTCACCCCCGAGTGGACGATGACCGCCGACGGGACGGTCCAGGTCCCGCTCGGGCGCCCGGGGCTCGGCGTCACGGTCGACACCGACCGCATCGACGACCTCACGGTGCGGCTGGAGCGGCTGGGTGAATAGCGCGCCGGGGGACGGCGCCCCGGCGGCGGGCCAGTCGGGCACCGGGCATATCGACGTCCCCGCCGCCGCCCTCGCACGCTTCACGGACGACGAGGTCGCGCGCCTCCTCGTCCTCCGCCGCGAGCTGCACCGCCACCCCGAGCTGTCGTGGCAGGAGCAGGCCACCGCCGACCGCCTGGCGGCGGCCGTTGAAACGTTAGGCGGCGAGGTGGCGCGGGTGGCGGGCACCGGGGTGGTGGCCCGCTTCCGCGGGCGCGACCCGAAGGGCCCCGTGGTCGCCGTCCGCGGCGACATCGACGCCCTCCCCATCCAGGAGGAGACGGGACTCGCCTACGCCTCGACCGTTCCCGGGGTGATGCACGCCTGCGGGCACGACGTGCACGCCACCTGGGCCATCGGGGCCGCGATGGACCTCGTCCGTCGCCCCGCGCGGGGCGACGTGCTCGTGGTGTTGCAGCCGGCGGAGGAGGTGGGGGCGGGCGCCCCCGCCATCCTCGCCAGCGGCGCCCTCGACGGCGTGGCGGCCATCTTCGGCGGCCACGTGGACCGGCGCTTCGCCGTCGGCCAGGTCGTCGCCGAGCCCGGCCCCCTCGCCGCCTCGGCCGACACCTTCACCATCACCCTCACCGGGCGCGGGGCCCATGGGGCACGGCCGCACGAGTCGGCCGACCCGGTGGTGGCGGCCGCTGCCGTCATCACCGCCCTCCAGACCATCGTCGCGCGCCGCCTCGACCCCGCCTTCCCCGCGGTCTGCACCGTCGGGAGCGTGCACGCCGGCGTGGCGCCCAACGTGATCCCCGAGACGGCGACGCTCACCGGGACGCTGCGGGCGATGGATCCCGCCACCCGCCGACGCCTGGGCGAGGAGCTCACGCGCCTCGCCACCGCGATCGCGGCCGCGCACGGGGTACGCGCCGACGTCGCGGTGGAGCTGGGGACCCCGCCCATCGTGAATCCGGAGCGCGAGGCCGCCTGGGCGCGCCGGGCGGCAACCGCTGTGTTGGGCGAGGGGGCGGTCGTCCCCTTCGGGATCACGAACATGGGGGGCGAGGACTTCGCCTTCTACATGGAACGCATCCCGGGGTGCTTCATGCGGATCGGGGCGCGCGAGGCGGGAGGCGAGGCGGTGGCGGCGCACTCGCCGCGCTTCCATGCCGCCGACGGGGCCATCCTCGTCGGAGCCTCCGTCCTGGCGGAGTGCGCGCGAGTGGCGAGCGAGGAACTGGCGAGCGGCCGCTAGCGGCGCCCCGCGCCCCCTGGCGCCGCGCCTAACGCTGCCAAGGCCCGAGGTCCCGCGCGATGGCCTGCAGCATCGCGGGGGGGAGGGTCAGCGCCACCCGCCGGTTCCGGTCGGCGTCGACGATCTCCATCTGGTAGGTGGCGCCGGCGTTCGCGAAGTCGGCAGGGTGGAAGACGTAGATGCCGGCGTTGGGCACCGCCTTCCGGTCGCGCCGGTATGCATCGGGATTCCCCACCGCATGGATGCGCTGGCTCTCCAGCGGGACGAGCGGCGTCCCATCCCGCGTGAGGCGCATCGAGAAGAAGTCGCCCTTCCTCGCGTCGAGCGGCTTGTCGGGGCGGGCGGGGAAGGCCGCGGCGGCAGGCGAGATGTCGAAGACGACCACCGCGCGGCGTTCATCGCGATAGTCGCGCGAGGCACGCCACTCGAGGAGTGGATCGGGGATGGACGGCGTCTTGCCCGTGGGAATGGCGAACGGGTTGTTCTCCTCGGGTGACGGGGCCGACTTGGCCAGGCGCCACGCCAGCACCGGCGGGGTCATCGCCAGGACGTCGAACCCCCCCTGCGCCACGCGATACGGCTGCAGGTCGAGCGCGCGCCCCTCGGCGGCGGCCAGGTCGGACTCGCTGAAAGGGCGCAGCGGGTAGGCGCGATACACCGTGTCGTTGGGGGCGAGGCGTGCAGCTGCCGGCGCCGCGGCGGCCACCAGGGCCCGGATGGCCGACGCCGGCACCACCCCTTGCCGACCGCGCACGCGGGCGACGACTCCCGCCACCCCCCCGGTCCGGGCGTTGAACAGCGGCGCTCCCGTGGTCGAGGACGGGAGCGTCCCCGACGTCGCCAGCGTCCCGCCACCCACGCGCGACACCACCGCCGCATGCGGCGTGACCACGGTTCGGCGTGCGACGGGAAGGACGACGAGCGAGTCGCCCGTTGCCACCGTCGTCACCGCCGTGTCGCCCCGCCCCACGTCGAGGGGGCGGCACCGCCGGCAGTGGTCGCGAGGCATGAGGAGCGCGGCAACGCCGGCGGCGCTGTCCACCCGCACGACCGTCGCCCGCACCGTGTGATCGGCGTCCACGAACAGATCCACCCGCTGGTCGCGCGGAATCAACGCAGCGGCCGTGATCAGGAGCCCCGTGGAGTCGGCCAGGAAGGCGCTCCCCTGTCCCGCGCTCGACGTGAGGGCGAGCACCCCTCGCCGCGCCTGCGCCACACGCGCCGCCGCGACCGCACTGTCGCCTGCCCCGGCGACCGCCGCCAGCGAGTCGCTGGCGGAATCCTGCGCGGCAGCCGCGAGGGAGTCGGCGGTCAGCTGCGCCTGCGAGGTGGTGCTGGGGGCCGCGTCGCCGCCTCGCGTCGCCAGCCACCCGATGGCGACGATGCCCAGCACCGCGGCGGCGGCGATGGGGACGACGCGACGACGCGCCCCGGAACCGGCCGCCGGCGCCGGGGCCAATGCGCCGGGTGGCGCGGTCTCGTGCGCCGCCTCGTGCGCGGCCTCGTAGAAGGCGTGCGGAGCGGCGGGCGTGGCTATTCGGGCCGGGGGGAGGTCCACGCCTGTTCCCTTCCCTTCGTCAGCTGCATCGCGCGACGCCGGCTCCCGCTCCCCCTCGACCGTCCCCCCTCCGGCACTGCGCGGTGACTCGGCGGAGGGCGTCGGCGGGCGCACCATCGGACGCGATTCGCTGGGGGGGGTCACCACCCCGGTCGAGGCACGAGGGACGGTCGGTGTCGGCGTCGCCCCATCGATGCTGCGCATGGCCCGTACCGGCGTCGCGGCGTCGATCACCATCCCGCCGCGGCTCGGTGTCGCCATGCGCTGAGACAGGAGGACGAGGTATTCCTGCTCCTCCTCGGTCAACGGGAGCGAGGCAATCGCCCCATCCAGCTCGGCCGCGAACTCCAGCGCGTCGGCGTGGCGCTGGGCCGGGTCGGAGTTCAGCGCCTTGTCGAACGCCGCCTGCAGCGCCGCTGGCCACGGGATCTCGGGATGCGCCTCGGCCAAGGTGCGCGGCTGGCTCGTGAAGCGCGCCACCAGGGCGTCGTTCCCCGACTTGAAGGCGCCCTGGCCGGTGAGAAGGCGGAAGGCGATGAGCGCCAGGGCATACAGGTCGGATCGCTCGTCCAGCTGGTCACCCGTCAGCTGCTCCGGGCTCATGTAGTCCGGCGTCCCGACGATCATCCCCGTGGAGGTGAACTGCTGCGTCCCACGGTTCATCGCCCGCGCGATCCCGAAGTCGACCAGCTTCACGATGTCGGTCCCCGCACGCGACCGGGCGATCATGATGTTGTCGGGCTTCAGGTCGCGATGGAGGATCCCCATCGCGTGCGCGGCCACCAGCGCTTCCGCGGTCTGGCGCACGATCTCCGCCGAGCGAACGGTGTGCAGGCGCTCTTCACGGTCCAGGATCGACGAGAGCGGCTCGCCCGGGACGAACTCCATGGCGAGGTAGATCATCCCGTCGGAGGTCTCGCCGAAGTCATAGACCTGGGCGACGTTCGGATGCGAGATCTGCGACGCGTTCTCGGCTTCGCGATGGAAGCGCGACACCGCCACCGGATCGCCCACCATCCACGTGCGCATCAGCTTGATGGCGACCTTGCGCTTGATGCGGATGTGCTCGGCCAGGTAGACCTCGCCCATCCCCCCCTCGCCCAGCCGCTCCTGCACCAGGTAGCGGTCGGCGATGACCGTTCCGAGGAGGGCGTTGGTGCCCCCGGCCGCGATCAGCGCGGCCCCGTCGACCGTGCAGAAGCGGTCGTCGGCGCCGTACGTCTTGCCGCACTGGGGGCAGGTGCGTTCCAAACTCAGAAGACGAGAAGACGAGAAGACGAGAGGGCCCCCGGGGGGCGCGGGGCTCCGCGAGGCGCCTCCCGGGAATATCCGAACCCGATTACGGGATTCCAACCAACATACTACAACACGGACCGACTCGCCGGGGACGGACGACGCTCAATCTGCCGCCGGAACCGCGGTGCGCCAGACTGGGGGAGCGGGCGTCAGCGCCCGGTCGGCGAGGGCGGATGGACGAGGCTGAGCAGGACGGGGGGAGGGCGTGGACCAACCGTGGTGCCCCCGACCAGTAGCTCGTCGCCCCCGCCCCTATCGCACCGATCCGTCCCACCCGGGGCCGCGCAGGGCCCGACCCGGCTTGGCGTTGGTGTGGCGTCCATCCCGCAGCACACGGACGCCGTTCACCCAGACCTGCTCCACCCCCCGGCTCAACTGATGCGGCTTCTCCGCCGTCGCGAGGTCGATGATCGTCGCCGGGTCGAAGACGATGACGTCGGCATACATCCCCCGGTGCAGCGAGCCCCGGTCGCGGAGCGCCAGGCGCGAGGCGACGGCGGACGACATGCGGCGCACGGCGTCCTCCAGCGTCAGGAGCTTCTGCTCGCGCACGTAGCGCCCGAGGATGCGTGGGTAGCTCCCGTAGGCGCGAGGGTGGACGATCCCGGTGGCGCTGTCCGGATCCACGCCGCCGGCATCGGTCCCGATCGAGACCCACGGCGACTTGAGCTGCATGCGCACGTTCTCCTCGGACATCGTGAAGTTGATCTTCGAGAGATCGTGCCCCTCGGCGAGGATCAGGTCGATGATGGCCTCGGCCCACGGCCGGTTCATCGCGGCGGCGATGTCGCCCAGGAACTTCCCCTCGTACGGCCGGTGCTCCGGCTTCTCGAAGCCGGCGATCATGTACGCCGACGGCCCCTCGAGCTGGCAGAGCGGCGCGCCATTCATGTCCGTCATCTCGCGCACGATGCGCGCGCGCGTGTCTGCATTTCGCAGGTTGTCGAACAACTTCCCCTCGGCAGCGGCCCAGTCGGGGAAGCACTCGCCCAGGTTGTTTCCCGAGAAGGGATACGGGTACATCGTCGCCGCCACGTCGAGGCCCGCGCCACGCGCCGAGTCGATCCTCGCGACCATCCCCGGGGCCTTGCCCCAGTTGCGACGGTTGGACGCCTTGAGGTGATAGATGTCGACGCGCACCCCTCCCTCGCGCCCGATGCGGAAGGCCTCGTCCATCGCCTCGTAGAGCGAGTCGTCCTCCGAGCGCATGTGGGTGATGTATCCCCCCTGGAAGGGGGCCATGGCCTTCGCCATCTCGACCAGCTCCCCGGTGCCGGCGTACGAGCCCGGCGGGTAGATGAGGGCGGTGGAGATCCCGAAGGCGCCGTCGCGCATGGCGTTGGCGACCACGGCGCGCATGGTGTCGACCTGCGTCGCGTCGGGCGTGCCCGGCGACTGCCCCATCACGTAGGCGCGCACGGTCGTGGCGCCCAGGTACGACCCGGCGTTGACGGAGATCCCGTTGCGCTCCATGGCCGAGAGCCAGGCCCCGAAGCCGTGCGTCCCCCGGAAGGCGCGCTGCAGCTCGGCGCGGCGGGGGGCCATCCGGTCGATCTCCTCGAGCGCCTCCACCTTGTCGTTGGAGGGGGCCGGCGTGGTCGCCTCGCCCAGGATCTCGCTGGTGACCCCTTGCGTGACCTTGGAGACGACGCGCCCGTCGCGCCACAGGAAGGGGTCCCACGAGTGCGACTGGATGTCGATGAATCCCGGCGCCACGACGCGGTGGCTGGCGTCGACGCGCTCCCTCGCCGAGGCGTGGCGCAACCCCCCGGCGATGGTGATGGCGGCGATGCGGTCGCCCGTGATGGCGAGGTCGCCGGCAAACCAGGGATTGCCGGAGCCGTCGACGATGCGCCCGTTCTCGATGATGACGTCGTAGGGGCCGCGGTCGGGGGTGAGGGCAAGGGACGGCGCCCGGCCGCACGCCATGACTGCGACAGCCAGTACGGCGATCCAGCGGGTGCCGCTCATCGTCCCTCCAGCGTGGCGGACACCCTCGCGACGTGCCCCGCCCCGCGCTCGATGGCCGCCGACAGGCGCGTGACCTCCCGCGCGGCCTCGTCCCACGACTCCTGCTCCACCGCCTCGCGCACCCCGGGGAGCGTCTTGACGCCGTAGCCCGTGTAGTAGCCCGGCGCGTACAGCAGGTGCTTGTACCAGGGGCGGCGCGGGAGGCCGGCGTCGTCGGCGAACATGCGCTCGGCATCCTTCAGCATCGCGTTGGCCCGCGCCATCGCCGAAGGTGATGCTCCGCCACGCAGCGCTGCGCCTAACGCCGCCTCGTACCTGGCCGCCGCCCGGGTGAGCGAGTCGACCGCGTTGTCGAGCGGGGCGAAGTTCAGGTGCGGCGGGAGCGACTTCGCCGACGGGAGCGCGAGGGGCGCCTTGGGGTCGTTCGTCGCCGCGAAGACACCGTCCTGCAGCTGGCGATTGTGCTCGGCGGCGCGGGCCGCCAGGTCGTCGCGCACGCCCTTGATCTCGGTCACGTAGCCGCGGAGCGTCTCGGCCAGGTTGTTGAAGCCGTACGGGAGCACGTCGGCGCTGGCCAGGCGCATCACCGCCGTCCCCACCGTCTGTGCCAGGGCGCGCCCATAGAGGTAATTGCCGTCGCTGAAGCGCTCGTACCACTGCCACGTGTCGTAGATGGAGTGGTAGATCCCGCCCCCATCCTCGCCGCCATAGCCCAGGTTGAGCGAGGCGATCCCCAGGTGCTGGATGAACGGGGTGAAGTCGGAACCCGAGCCCAACGCCTCGATGCGGAGATCGGCGCGCTCGCGCGCCTCGCGCCGTTCGGTGGCGCTCCCGTTCCGGACGAGCGCGGCCTGCGAGCGCTTCCAGACCGAGAGCCCGGTCTCCGGATCCTCGATGTCCTTCGTCACCTCATTGATGAACGACTCCAGCGAGTGCGAGCCGCCGGCGCCGAAGTAGCCACGCCCGTTGCCGTCGGTGTTGATGTACGCCACCGCCTTCTCCCTGAGCTCGGGGCCATGGTCCTCGGCCCACTCCGTCGAGCCCAGCAGCGCCGGCTCCTCGGCGTCCCATCCCGCGTAGACGATGGTGCGCCTGGGGCGCCACCCCTGCTTGTACAGCTCGCCCATGGCGCGTGCCTCCTCCAGCACGCTGATCATCCCGGCAATGGGGTCCTCGGCGCCGTTCACCCACCCGTCGTAGTGGTTCCCGCGCACCACCCACTCGTCGGGGGTCGTGCTCCCCCGGAGCGTGGCGACCACGTCATAGGCCGGGGTGAGCTTCCAGTCGTTCTGCACCACCAGGCGCACCCTGGCGGCGCTGGGGCCCAGCTTGTAGGTGAGGGGGAGCGCCCCGCGCCACGACGGGGGGGCCACCGGGCCGGCGAGGGCGGCCAGGAGTGGCTGCGCGTCCTCGTAGGAGATGGGGAGGACCGGGATCTTCATGATCGTCGCCGCGTCCTTGCGGTCGATGCGCGGCGCCCCGGGGGTGGCGCCGTGCCCCACGGTGAGCGGGTCGCCAGGCGCAACCGGCATGTCCAGGACGGAGCCGCGCTGCACGCCATCGCGCGGGCGCCACGCTCCCTTGGGATACACATCGCCCTGCGCGTAGCCGTCGTCGCGCGGGTCCGAGTAGATGAGGCACCCCACGGCGCCGTGCTCGAAGGCGACCTTCGGCTTGATCCCCCGCCATGAGCCGCCGTAGCGGGCGATCACGATCGCCCCCTTGACCGAGATCCCGTGCTTCTCGAGCTCCTCGTAGTCGGCCGGCACGCCGTAGTTGACGTAGACGAGCGGTGCGGTCACGTCGCCGTCACCGGAATAGGCGTTGTAGGTCGGGAGCTGCTCCGACGTGTACGCCGTCGAGGGGTCGTCTTTCAGTGCCGGTTCGGCGAGCCGGGCGACGTAGCGGTTGGGGCCGAGGAGCTCGAGGCGCCGCACCTTGGGCGTGGGGAAGAGGACGTCGTAGCGCTCGAGCTTCGCGTCCCACCCCCAGCTGGCGAAGAGCTCGCGCAGGTAGTCGGCATTCTCCTTCTGGTACGCCGACCCCACGTGGTGCGGGCGGGCGGAGAGCCGGCGCATGTAGGCGCGGAGGCGAGCGGTGTCGGGGAGGGCGCGGAACTTCGCCTCCCACTCCCGCTGGGTGCGGGCCGACTCGGGGGTGAAGCCGCGCAGCGCCCCTCCGTCCTGCGGCTGGGCCAGGGGGGAGAGGGCGAGGAGGGTGGCCGGGAGGAGGGTGCGGCGGACGCCGGGAAGCATGTGGAGCCTCGTGAGTTACGCCCCGCTCTCCCGGAGTGGAGGGGCAGGGACGGATCGCGAATCGGGCGGAGGATATCCGGGTTTATCGGGAGATGCGGAACTGGCAACCGAACTTGCCGGTGGTGCATTTCTTCGTCCAGAGGGGTACGATGACTGCTGCCTGCCAGCCATCACCCCCAGGATGCTGCGCACCCGCCACGGCGGGGGAGGTTCTCGTGAGGTACCACCGTCCGATCCACACCGTCTCGCGCCGGTCATCGGTTGCCGTCGCGGCGCTGTTCACGTGTTTCACGGCGAGCGCCGATGCGCAGGAAGGGGCGATCGGGACGGGGGGGGTGAAGGGGACGGTCCGGGACTCGTCAGGCACGCCCATCGAAGGGGCGCAGGTCTCCGTGGCCGGTTCGCCGATGCGCGGCGAGAGCGGGGCGGGAGGGGAGTTCGTCCTCACCAAGGCCAACGCCGGACAGCTGAAGATCCACGTCCGGCGCATCGGCTTTCGCCCCGACTCGGTGACGGTGAACGTCCTGGCCGGGGAGAGCGTCCCGGCGGAGATCCGGCTGCGGCGTTTGGCGGTGGAGCTGACCCCCGTGGTGGTCCTCGGGCGCAAGGAGCTCACCGGGCGCATGGCGGGCTTCTACCAGCGCATGTCGCGCGGCGGCGGGACCTTCATCACGCACGAGCAGGTGGAGAAA
Organism: Gemmatimonadetes bacterium SCN 70-22; assembly: GCA_001724275.1. Taxonomy (NCBI): domain Bacteria; kingdom Pseudomonadati; phylum Gemmatimonadota; species Gemmatimonadetes bacterium SCN 70-22. The sequence continues at coordinate 24,286 of MEDZ01000010.1, read as the reverse complement.
CGCAACCCGATGAACATGACGGACCTGTTCCGCATGGTGCCGGGGGCGCGGGTGGAGACGCGCGGCTTCAACACGGCGGTGCGGTTCCGCGGGTCGCGGTGCGCGCCGCTCACCTGGCTGGACGGCTCGCCGCTGTACGCCGGAGAATTCGACCTCGACGCGGTGGACCCGCGCTCGTTCGAGGGGATCGAGATCTACAACGGGGCAGCAGGCGTCCCGGCCGAGTTCCAGGGGAACCGCAACCTCAGCAGCGCGTGCGGGACCATCATCCTCTGGTCGCGGCAGGGCGAGCTGCGCCCCAAGAAGCGGAAGAAGGGAGAGCCTTCGCCCGCGGCGCAGATCGCCCAGCTGGTGCAGCAGTTCTCGGTGTTCACGGCCGACCAGGTGGACCAGCAGGCGCGCGTGGACTCGTCGCAGCTGTCACGCCCCGTGTATCCCGACTCGCTGTACCAGAACCTGGTCCCGGGGCGGGTGCTGGCCGAGTTCGTAGTGGACGCGCAGGGCGACGTGAACCTGGACACGTTCAACGTGGTGACGGCGAGTCATCCGGCCTTCGCGGACGCGGTGCGCGCGTCGCTGCGCACGCAGCAGTTCGTCCCGGCGATGCGGAAGGGGATCACGGTGCAGCAGGTGGTGCAGCTGCCGTTCACGTTCGTGCCGGATTCGAGCGCGAGGCGGCACTAGGCACGTCGGGCGGAGCGGGGGCTCACCCCCCCTGCGCCGCCTCCTCGTCCTTCATCCACTGCGGGATCGCCACCGCCATCCCCATGGCGTGGTACCCCTTGTCGACGTAGATCGTCGCCCCGGTGATGGCGCTCGCCAGTGGCGAGGCCAGGAAGGCCGCCGTGTGCCCCACCTCCATCGCGCTGAGGTCGTCGGTGAGCGGGGCGTTGAGGCGGTAGTAGCTCACCATCTTCTCCACGATCCCGATCGCGCTGGCGGCACGCGAGGCGAGCGGGCCGGCCGAGATGGTGTTGACCCGCACCCCCCAGCGACGCCCGGCCTCGAACGACAGCTGCCGCGTGTCGGCCTCCAGCGCCGCCTTGGCGGTCGACATCCCGCCGCCGTAGCCGCGCACCACCCGCTCCGACGCCAGGTACGAGAGCGACAGGAACGACCCGCCCGGCGCCATGAGCGGGGCGAGCGACCGCACCATCGACGTGAGGGAGTAGGCGCTGACGCCGATGGCGGTCAGGTAGCCATTGCGCGAGGTGTCGACCAGCGCCTTCCTGACCTCGGGGCCGTTGGCCAGCGAATGGACGACGATGTCGATCCCCCCCTGCCCGAAGTCGGCGGCGACGGAGGCAGCCATCCCGGTGATCGTGAAGTCGCCGACCTCCTTGTAGCGCTTGCTCGTCCGGATGTCCTCGGGGACGTCGTCGAGCGTGTCGTACGCGGCGTCGAGCGGATAGATGCGCTCGAACTGCAGCAGCTCGCCGTTGGAGAGCCGGCGGGAGTCGTCGATCTTGCCGCGGTCCAGGAGGTTGCGGAAGATGTTGAGCGCGGGGGGCCAGGTGGCCACGCACACCGAGGCGCCAGCTTCGGCCATGGCCTTGGCGATGGCGAACCCAAAGCCGTTGTCGTCGGCGACGCCAGCCACGAGGGCGCGCTTGCCGGTGAGGTCGATGGAGAGCATGCAGGGTATATCGCCTTGTCCGGGGGGGTGTCGCAAGACGTCGCACGAACCCCCGCTCCCCAACCGGCGTGCGCGTACGGGGGGCGGGAACACGCCCCTTCTCCGGCATTCGATGCGGCGCTAAGGTGAGGGACCTCCCGTCGTCCACATGACCACACCCGCCAGGATCGCCACCCCCACTCCGCTCTCGCTCACGGCGCTCTACGAGGCCCCCCCCTCGGCGGAGCCGACGTCGGACGAGGACGTGGTCCACTTCATCGCGGTGACGGCGCGCGCCCAGGCGGCGGTGGACGAGATCCCCGCCCGCACCGAGGAGACGCTCGAGTTCCTGGCGGGCCGGTTCGGCTTCACCGCCGACTGCACGGCGACGGCGACGTCGATCTTCATGACGCTGTCCAAGGGGGCTCGCAGCTGGACGGAGGTGATCCGCGTCCGCGCCTCGTCGCCCGACTACACGCGGGCCGTGGCGCTGCACCGCGTCCTCGAGCGTGTAGTGGGGGGCGAGATCTCGCCCCGCGACGCCGCCGAGCGCCTGACGACGCTCCTGGCATGGCGCGCCAAGCCATCGGTCCTCCTCGACGTCGGGGCGGGGGCGCTCCTGACGGCATCGGCGGCGCTCCTCCTTCGGGCCGACCGCACCGAGTTGGGGCTCGTGGCCCTGCTCGGCGCCATGGTGGGGATCGTGTTGCACCTGGTGGGGGGGCGGCAGGGGCTGGCCCCCCTGGCCACGGTGATGCTGGCGGCGTTGGCCTCGGCGGCGGCGTTCGGGTTCCACCGGCTCGGGATCGGGATCGTGCGCCCCGTCCCGGTCATCGTGGCCTCGGTCGTGATCCTCCTCCCCGGGTGGCGGCTGACGGTGTCGATGAGCGAGCTGGCGGAGGGGCACTGGACGGCGGGGTCGGGGCGATTCCTGTCGGCGGTCGTCACCTTGCTGCTGTTGGTGGTTGGGGTCGTGGTGGGGGTGGAGGCGGTGGACATGTCGCGGGACGTGCGCCTGGTGCTCCCCTCGGCGGGGAGCATCCCGGCGTGGATCCGCGTCCTGTCGCCGCTGGCGGCCGGGCTCGCGCTGGCGCACCTGTTCGACGCCAGGCGCAAGGACACGGTCTGGATCATCCTCATCTGCATCCTCACGTCATTCGCGTCGTACGTGAGCGGGAACGCCTTCGGGACCACCGCCGGCGCCTTCGTCGGCGCCTTCACGGCGACGGCGCTCGGGACGCTGCTGGCCCGCCGGCTGCGCCTCCCGTACGTGGTGTTGCAGCAGCCGGCCACGGTGCTCCTGGTCCCGGGGACGATCGGCTTCCTGAGCTTCGGGTCGCTCCTCGACCAGAACGTGAACGGGGCCATCCAGACCGGATTCCAGATGCTGCTGGTGGCGCTGTCGCTGGCCATCGGGGCCCTGCTGGCGCGGGTGCTGTTGCGCCCGGTGATGTCGCGCGAGTACGAGCGCTGATGCGCGGCGACGGCGAGGTGGCCCTCACCCCCGATGGCGGCGAGCGCGAGGCCGGCGAGGTGGACGCGGGCGGCTTCCCTGCCCTGCCCCGGGTCGAGCCCCGGCCGCCCCTCCTCGCCACCGCGCAGCGCACGCGCACCTTCGCCCGCGGGTTGTGGCGCATCGCGGCGGCCGACGTCACCTGCGACAACCGGGTGCAACTCCTCCGCGATGGCCCGGCGACCTTCGACGCGATGCACGCCCTCATCGACGAGGCGCGCGAGCGGCTCGACTTCGAGGGGTACATCTTCCGCGACGACGAGGTGGGGGAACGGTTCCGCGAGGCGCTGATCCAGGCGGCGATGCGCGGGGTGCAGGTGCGGCTCCTGGTGGACTGGGTGGGGCGGATGGGGACGCCGTACCGGTTCTTTCGCGTGATGGAGCGGGCCGGGGTCAAGGTGAAGATCTTCAACCCGCCGGGTTTTCATCGTTGGGGCGGGCTCCTCCCGCGCGACCATCGCAAGCTGGTGGCGGCCGACAAGCTGGCGGGGATCACGGGGGGGATCGGCGTGGGGAAGGAGTGGAAGCACGGCGTGCTCCGGCGCCGCCGGTCGCCGTGGCGCGACACGGCGGTCCGCATCGCCGGCCCGGCCGCCGCCGACATGCACGAGTCGTTCGACCGCATGTGGACGGTGGCCCACGAGGGGCGCGCAAAGGAGATCCGCCTCGTGCGCCGCCCCAGCGCCTCGCACCTCGACCCATCGGTCGACCCGCCGTCGCTGGTGGGGATCGTCGAGGGCGTGCCCGGGCGCATGCGCGCCTCGCGCGCGCTGCAGATGCAGTCGCTGAGCGCCGAGCGGTCCATCTGGATCGCCAGCGCCTACTTCGCTCCCTCGTTAGGGCTGGTGGAGGCGCTGGCCGGGGCGGCGCGCGACGGGGTCGACGTACGCGTCCTCGTCCCCAGCCGCTTCGACCACCCGTGGCTCCGCACGCTGATCGCCCCGTTCTACCAGCGGCTCCTGAAGCACGGAGTGCGGGTGTGGGAGTGGCGGGGCGAGATGATGCACGCCAAGACGAGCGTGGTCGACGGACGCTGGGTGCGCGTGGGATCGACCGACATCAACCTCCTGGGGGTCGCGCTGAACTACGAGCTCGACGCGATCATCGAGGACATGGCGATCGGGGCCGAGGCCGAGCAGATGTTCCTGGAGGACCTGGAGCGGTCGCGGGAGCTCAGGTGGTGGAGGAGCGCGCCGGGCTAGGGGAAGAGAAGGGGCCCGGCCACCCGGCCGGGCCCCCTCCCGTCTCCCCTCTCCCGTCGCCCGTCTAGCCGATCAAGACACCACGTTCGGCTTGTTCGGCTTGATCTCCTCCGTCGACGGCTTGAGCTCCTCCAGCCCCGCCGCGCGCAGGATCGCGTTCAGCTTCGGCAGGTTCGTGTCCATCGACGACTTGATCGCCTTGAGCTGCTTGTCGAGCTCCACCTTCAACTCCTCGAAGACGGCGTAGGCCTGCTTGGTGGGGCGATACTCGCCCTGCCCCACGTAGGTCGCCACGCCGGCAATCTCGTTGTTGAGCTTGATGGGGAAGTTGAGCGGATCCTGGTTGGACTCGTTCCGCGTCTGGTACACCTCCTGCTCGCCCGAGGTCAGCTCCTTCATCATCCCGTCGGCAATGGTCCTGAACTCGCCGACCTTGTCCCCCGGGAGCTTGCCGGTCCGGTCGTTCACGTTCCAGCGCATGTTGCGCACCATGCGCACGGCATTGTTGGCCTCCGTGGTCTTGTCGCGGATGGCGATGAGGAGGCGGAACTGCTCCTGCAGGTCGGCGTCGGTCGCGGTGCCGCGCGGGTCCTTCTTGACCAGGAAGCGCTGCGACTGGCTCTCGCCGTTCACCGTCAGCTTCACGGCGTAGGTCCCCGGCGGGGCGACGGGGCCGGTGGTGCTGGCGGCCCACATGATGAGGTTGTCGAACGAGACCGCGTCGGGGTAGCGCAGGTTCCACGAGAACGTGTTGAGCCCCGCGCGGTTGGGGACGCGGGGGCGCGCGCCGCGGCCGAAGCCGCCGGCGCCTCCCGGCGCGCCCGGGGCGCGCACGAGGCGCGTGGCGCTGTCGCGCGGCACGCCGGCGCGCACCAGCGAATCGAGGCGCGCGGCCCGCAGTTGCTCCTGGCGGACGCTGTCGGCGGCCGCGTCGGGGTCCAGCTCGCTGGTGAACGACTGGATCACCTCGCCCTTCGCGTCCATGAAGTCGAGCGTCACCTTCTGGTTGGGCGACTTGAGCGTGTAGTAGACGATGGCCCCCGAGGGCGGGTTGGCCCCGACCTGCGAGGCGCCGCCACGCCCGCCCCCCCCGAAGCCGCCGCTCCACTGCGTGCGGTAGGCGTCGGCCGGCTTGAACAGGTGCGCCCCCTTGTCGGCGAGGGCCGGCTGGTACTGCCGGAGCGCCGAGATGTCGTCCATGACCCAGAACGACCGCCCGTGCGTCGCCAGGATCACGTCGTTGTCCTTGACGGCGATGTCGTGCACGGGGACGAGCGGGAGGTTCTTCTGCAGCCACTGCCAGTCCTGCCCGTCATCGAACGAGACGTACACGCCGCGCTCGGTCCCCGCGAACAGGAGGCCACGACGCACGGGATCCTCGCGGATGGTGCGGGCGAAGTGATCGGGCTTGATCCCGTTGACGATCTTCACCCACGTCTTGCCGTAGTCCGTGGTCTTGTAGAAGATCGGCTGCTTGTCGCCCAGCGCGTAGCGGTTGGCCGCCACGTACGCCGTCCCCGCCGCGTAGCGCGACGGTTCGATGATGCTGATGCGGGTGAAGTCGCCGATGTCCTTCGGCGTCACGTTCTCCCACTTCACCCCGTTGTTGTGCGAGATCCAGATGTAGCCGTCGTCGGTCCCCGCCCAGAGAAGCCCCGGCGTGACCGGCGACTCGTCGAAGGCGAAGATCAGCCCGTACGTCTCGACGCCGGTCTGGTCCCTGGTGATCGGGCCGCCCGAGGGGCCCATGGTCTTCGGGTCGCGCCGCGCCAGCTCGGGCGAGACGGCGGTCCAGCTCTCCCCCTCGTTGGTGGAACGGAAGAGCTGCGAACCGGCGGCGTAGAGGACGTTCGGGTTGTGCCGCGAGAAGACGATGGGGAAGGTCCACTGGAAGCGGACCTTGATGTCCTCGGACGAGTGCCCCATCGGGTTGCGCGGATACACGGTCACGTCGCGCGTGAAGCCGGTCTCGCGATCCTTGCGATCGAGGTTGCCGCCATAGCAGCCGGCGAACGTCACGTTGGGCTTGAGCGGGTGCGCCGCGATGTACCCCGACTCGCAGCCGCCCGCGTCGTACCAGTCGGAGATCTCGATGGTCCCCTGCTTGCGCGACGGGCCGCAGAGCGTGGAGTTGTCCTGCTGCGCCCCGCAGATCTTGTACGGCCACTCGTTGGTGGTCGAGACATGGTAGAACTGCGCCGTCGGGAACTCCTGGTCGGTCCACGTGCGTCCCGCGGTGAACGACACATTCGCCCCGCCGTCGTTTCCCTGCACCATCCGCTGGTTGTCGTTCGGGGCGATCCACAGGTCGTGGTTGTCGCCGTGCGGCGGGTTGATCGACGCCGGGAACGTCTTCCCGCCGTCATTCGACCGGAAGAAGCCGACGTTGAGCCCGTAGACGATGTTGGTGTCCTTGGTGTCGGCGTAGATCTGCGAGTAGTACCAGGCGCGCTGGCGCAGCTTCCGCTCGCGGTTGATGTACTGCCAAGTGGCCCCGGCGTCGCTCGACCGGTACACGCCCCCCGAGTCGTGCTCGATGAGCGCCCAGACCAGCCGCGGGTTCACCGGCGACACGGCCAGCCCGACCTTCCCGATGACCCCCTGCGGAAGTCCCTTGGACTCCTTCACGAGGTTGTGCCACGAGGCGCCGCCGTCGGTGGTCTTGTAGATCCCCGAGTGCACGCCCCCCGACGACATCCCCCACGGCGCACGCCACGCCTGCCACATGGCGACGTAGAGCACCTCGGGGTTGGTCACGTCCATGGCGATGTCGATCACCCCCGCCGAGTCGTTGACGAAGAGGATCTTGCTGAAGGTCTTCCCGCCGTCGGTGGTCTTGTAGATGCCGCGGTTCGGGGTCGCCTTGAAGACATCGCCGAAGACGCCGATGTAGGCGACGTCGGGGTTGGTCGGGTGAATGCGGATGGTGGAGATGTACTCGTCGCGGAAGCCGAGCATCTGCCACGTGCGTCCGCCGTTGGTCGTCTTCCAGAGGCCGTCGCCGTGGGAGGTGTTGCCGCGAATGTCGGTCTCGCCCCCTCCCACCCAGACGACGTCGGGATCCTGGTGGTCGACGGCGATGGCGCCGATCGTCCCGCCGAAGTAGCGGTCGGTGACCGGCTGCCAGTTCATCCCGCCATCGGTGGTCTTGTAGACGCCACCGCCGGTGGTCCCCATCCAGTATTCCAGCGGGCGCTGCGCCGAGCCGGCCACGGCCACCGAGCGCCCGCCGCGCGCCGGTCCCACCTCACGCCAGCGAAGCGCGTTGAAGAGCGACGAGTCGACCGTCATCGCCGGGAGCGGTGGAAGCGGGGCCTGGGCGCGAACGCCGGCGGGGCGCGCCTGGGCGCCGCCCGCGAGGGGCGTCAGCGTCGAGGCAAGGAGGGCAGCCGCGAGGGAGGCGCGAGCGACGTCGCGCCATCGCGAAGTGCCGGACCTGCGAACGTGAGAATACATGCGAAGGTGGGGGTTGGGGTGGGGGGGTGAGTCGAGGGAGATGCCTTGGGGGCCTTCTAGACTACGCAGGGATGCGGAGAGACGTTCTCCCCCGGGGGTGGCGACGGTCGAGGGATGAGCGCGCGCTGACGTGGCACCCGGCGGGAGCCGGGATGCCGGTCAGCGCGAATCTGGATCAGGACCTCGGCGATTGGGCGGCTTCGCGCGTTCGCGGCTTCGCGCGTTCGCGGCGTTGTGCGTTCGCGGCTCTGCGCGTTCGCGGCTCTGCGCGTTCGCTCACTCCTCGCGGCCGATCCGCTCCAGCAGCTCGCCCAGGCGCCGCATCTCCTCGCCGTAGCGTGCCCAGTCGCCCTCGCGCTGCGCCTCGATGGCACTCTGGTACAGCCGCCGCGCCTCCTGCAGCATCTGCTGGAGTGCCGCGCTCGCCTGCGACGGCGCCCCCGCGGGTGCGGCCGCCTCGGGGGTGACCGGGACGGCGCGTGCCACCGGGACATCGCCACCGCCGGCGAACAGCGCCTGCAGCGCCTGCTCCAGCGTCTCGCGCATCACCACCTGGTTCTCGTACGCCACCAGGACGCGCTTGAGCTCGGGGATGCGCCCCCCCTCGGCCTGCAGGTAGAGCGGCTGCACGTACAGCAGCGCCTCCTCGATCGGGATCACGAGCAGGTCGCCCCGGATGACCTGCGACCCGCGCTGGTCCCACAGCGAGACCTGGCGCGCGATCTCGGTGTCCTGGTTGATGCGGTTCTCGATCTGCCGCGGACCGAAGACGAGCGACTGCCGCGGGAAGCGGTACACGCGCAGCTTTCCGTAGTTTGCCCCGTCGTTCCGCGCCACGATCCACGCTGCCAGGTTGTCCTTCCCCCGCGGGGTGAACGGCGCCATGTAGATGAACTCGGCGTCCGGCTCGTCGGGGAGGCGCATGACGATGTGCCGCATGTACGGCACGCTCTCCTCGCCCGGGTTCACCACCGGGATCTGCCACTGGTCCTCGCGGTGGTAGAACTCCTCCGCCTGGTCCATGTGGTAGGTGGTGTAGAGCGCCGCCTGGGTGCGGAACAGGTCGTCCGGGTAGCGGATGTGGGCGCGCAGGTCGTCGCCCATCTCCGCGAGCGGGCGGAAGATCCCGGGGAAGGCGGCGCTCCAGGTCTTGAGCACCGGGTCGTCCGGATCGGCCGCATAGGCCTCGAGCGTCCCGTCGTAGGCGTCGACCACCACCTTGACGCTGTTGCGCATGTAGGTGGCGTTGTCCGGGCCGCGGTACGAGTAGGGGTAGCGCGACGTGGTCGTGTAGGCGTCCTGCATCCACTTGAGCGTCCCCTCGGGGGTCACGACGAGGTACGGATCGCGGTCGAGGGTGAGGAAGGGGAGCGCCTTCCGCACCCGTTCGCCGATGTTGCGATGGTACAGGATGCGGCTGTCGCCCGTGATGTCGCCCGAGAGGAGGATCTTCGCCGACCCGAAGTGCATCGCGAGGACCAGGCGGCGGAGGACGTTCCCCACCCGCACGCCACCTTTCCCGTTGTAGGTCGCGTAGACGTTCTCGTCGCCCGCCGGGTAGTCGAACTCCCGCTGGCGGGTCCCGGTGAAGACGTACTCGTTGGCCATCTCGCCGTAGTAGATCTGCGGGCGGGTGACCTTGAGCGACCCGGTGGCCGACGGCGGGAGGTCCTTGATGAAGAGGACCGGGAGCCCCTGCGTGGTGACCTGGTTGACCGGGCTCATGGTGAGCCCCATGCCGTGGGTGAAGGTCAGGTGCTCGTTGATGAAGGTGCGGGTGGGGAGCGAGGCGACGTTGAGCTCGCGCGGCGAGAGGAGGACCTGCCGGTAGCGCCCGTCGATCCAGTAGCGGTCGTCGTCCACCTGGACGAAGTCGTAGTAGGTGCGGATCTCTTGCAGCTGGCCGAAGGTGCGCAGCAGGGGGCCGCGGTCCCAGAGGCGGACGTTCTCGATGGTGGCGGCGTTGGCGCGGATCTTCTCCATCGTCAGGTTCGGCTCGCCCTCCAGGTCGCGCACCTCCACGCGGTCGAGCCCCCAGGCGCGGCGCGTCGCCTCGATGTGGCGGGCCAGGAAGGGGGTCTCGCGCGTGAGCTCCGTCGGGGCGACGACGAGCTTCTGGACGAGCGCCGGGACGACCCCGCGCCCCACCACCGCGACCAGGAGGTAGCTCCCGATCGCGAGGAAGCCGAACCACCCCAGCTGTCGCCGGAGCGCGCCGACGACCAGGAGGATCGCCGCCGCCACGGCGGCGAACGCCGAGACGCGGAGGGCGGGGAGCGTCGCGTGCAGGTCGGTGTAGCTGGCGCCCACCAGCGGGCCGGTCGTCGACTGGAGGAGGGCGGCGCTGTCGACCAGCCAGAGGCGGAGCGCGGCCAGGACGAAGTAGGCCGCGAGGAGGATCGCCAGGTGCAACTGGGCCGACGGCTCGATGCGGAGCCGGTTGGGGAGGACGATGATGTCGCGGCGGAAGAAGTAGGTGGGGACGACGACGAACAGGGTGAAGACGACGAGGCTCGTCAGGACGGCGAGGAGCGTCGCGATGGCGGGGAGGGTGAAGACGTACCACCCGATGTCGCGCCCGAACACCGGGTCCTGCGCGGCGAACGACGTCCCGTGGATCGCCTGCAGCACCGTGCTCCACGTCCCGCTCACGCCGATGCCCGTGAAGAAGGCGAAGAGGAGTGCGATGGGGCGGCGCATCCGGAGCCCGACGGCGCCGACATCGATGGTGCGGACCGAGTCCCCCGCCTGCACCACCATCGGTTCGGGGGCAACGCCGCGGAGGGCGATCGTGAGGTTGAGGTACATCATCGCCCCCGCCAGCAGCGCGCCGGCGAGGAAGAGGAGGAGCCGGGTGACGAGGGTCCGGACGAAGACGACGTCGTACCCCACCTCGCGGAACCACCAGAGGTCGACGAAGAAGCCGGCGAGGGTGGGGGCGAGGATGAAGACGACGAAGGCGATCGCGATGGCGATCACCAAGGGGGCGCGGCCTCGTGGCACGGGGAGCCTCGGGGTGTCGGGACGCGGGGCGCGCCCGCGGCATCCGGGCGCAGGCGTGGAGCAGTCCGTTCAGCATCGCCCCCCGTGCGCGGAAGCTCAAGGGTTGACCGGGGACGGAGTCATGACTGTCGGAGCGCCGGCTTTGCGCAATGCGGCGCGAAGAGAGTCGCTCGAATGGCTCGGACATCCCGGCAAACCCCACCACACCCCACCAGGAGGCCCCATGCATTCCCTTGTGATGTCCCCTCGCGCCGCCGTCCCCATCATCGCCCTGGCCGCCGCCGTCCTGACCTCCTCGCTCGGGGCACAGGGGGCGGGGGCGGGGGCTGGCGCCTCGCCTCGTCACTTCACCAGCGGCTACACCGACGTGGGTCCGACCATCGGGCTCGGGGGGATCGGTGAGGCGGGCATGGCCATCGGCGGGCGCTTCGAACGCGCCGTGAAACAGCTCCCCGACCTGGGCAACGGCGTGCTGGGAATTCAGGCCAGCGTCGATTTCTGGAACTACAACAACCGCTATGTCGGTGTCGACTACGACTTCCGTTACATCAACATCGGCGTGACGGCCAACTACCACTTCAACGTGGCGGGGAATCCGAAGATCGATCCGTTCCTTGGGCTCGGGCTCGGCAACAGCAGCGTGAGCACCGACTGGGCCGGCGACTACTCGAGCGGGATCTACTTCATTGGGCGGGCTGGGATTCGCTACTTCTACAAGCCGCGCCTAGCGCTGTACGCCGATGCTGGCGCCGGGGCGTCGACGCTCAACCTGGGCGTGACCTTCGGCTTGGCGGGAGGGAAGTAGGCGGGAGGGAAGTGGGCGGGAGGGGCCTGGGCGGGGAGGGGGGAGCGCCCGGTGGGGGGGACACCGGGTGAGGGTGAGGCGCCAGGCGCGGATCGTTCGCCCTGGCGTCTTCACTTCGCCGCGGGCCTGGGGAGATACCGCTCTCGCTCGGCTCGGTAGCGTGCGGCCTCCTCGCCCCTGCCTAACGAATCAAGCGCCAGCGACAGGTCCAGGCGTGCCGCCTGCAAGTAGCTCACGTCCGGACTCGCGATCTTCGCCACGATCGCGAAGCCGCGCTCGGACTCCGAGACCGCCGCGGCAAACCGCCCGCTGCGGAGCAGGCAGCGCCCCAGCTTGATGTAGCCGATGCCGGTGTTCAGGTGCGCCGGTCCCTGCGAAGCGATGTAGATGTCCAGCGCCTCGCGGTAGAGCGCCTCGGCCCGACGGTAGTCCTTCCGGTAGAGATACGTGTCGGCAAGGTTCCCCGTCGCCACCCCCGTGCGGTAGTTGCGCCCCGGATAGGCACGCTGGTAGATGGCGCGGACCCGCGTGAAAGCCCTGGCCGCGACTTCGTAGCGTTCCTCGCGCATGGCCAGGCTCCCCAGTTCGTTCAGCGTGTTGGCCACGTTCGGGTGCCACGCGCCAAAGACCCGTTCACGGATGGCGAGGGCCCGTTCGAACGGCTGGCGTGCGTCGGCGTAGCGGTTCTGGAAGAGAAGCGATCGTCCCAGGTACGTCAGGTTGCCCGCCGTCCGGTAGTGGTCTTCGCCATAGAACGCGCTGCTGATGGCCAGCGCCTCGCGGAAGTACTGCTCCGCCTCCTTGTAGTGGCCGCGTTCCTGCTGGGTCGCCCCGAGATTCATGAGGTCCTCGGCCACGCGCGGGTGGCGTTCGCCGTAGAGGGCGCGTGTCATCGCCAGCACCCGGCGATTGAGCGAATCGGCGACATCGTAGTCTCCCGCATAGAAGTGGGCATTCGCCAGCTCGCCAAGGGCCTCGTGCAGCTCCCGCCGCCCATCGGGACGATCGCGCAACCGCGCCACCACGGAGTCGAGCGCAGCGATGGCGCGGGTGTGTTCTCCACGCTCGACCAGTGCCCTACCCAGTGCCGTGTGGGCCTCGACCAGGTCCGGAGCGCCGGAATTGCGCGAGCGCGCCAGTGTTGCGATCCCCGCGCGCAGCAGCTGCTCTCCCTCGTCGTAGCGCGCCTGCGCGGTCCTGAGATCGCCCAGCGCCACCATCGCCCGCCCCGCCTCCGCGCTCGCTTCCCCGGCCACGCGCCGCCATTGCGCCAGTCCGGTGGACAGGAGCGAGTCGGCGCGCCCGAGCTTCCCCAACTGCCGGTAGATCCCGCCGAGCGTCTGGTAAAGGTCGGCCTGCACTCGGGGCTCCAGGTCGAGGGCGCGTGCCGCCGCCACGCCCTGGTCGAGCAGCGTGACCACGCGCAACGACTCGGCGGGTCCGGCGGCCTCGTCGCCTCCCTGGAAGAGCGTCGACATGAAGCGCTGGATCCGCTGGGCTCGTACCGACTCGACGAGCGCGGCGTCACGCGCCTGCGCCAGGCGCAACGTGTAGAAGCCGACCAGGGCCACCAGCGCGACGGCTGCGGCGCTGGTCGCGGCGACCGTGCGGGCGTTGCGTCGCAGGAACTTCGCGGTGCGGTAGCCGAGTGAGTCGCCACGCGCCTCCAGCGGCTCACCGGCGAGGAAGTGGTCGATGTCGCGCAGGAGCGCTTCCACCGACCGGTAGCGACGGGCGGGATCGTGGTGCATCGCCGTCAAGCACAGCACGTCCAGCTCGTCCCATTCCGCCCGCGTCGCCGCCACGCGGCCTGGCGCCTCGCGCTGCGAGGGGCGCACGGGGTTTCCGGCAACGATGACCGCCTCGGCGCTGGCCGGCGTCCGTTGCGCGAGGTCGAATGGGAGTACTCCCGCCAGCAACTCGTACAGCATCACGCCCAGTGAATACACGTCGCTGTGGACGCCGACACGCTCCCCGGTCACCTGCTCGGGTGCCGCGTAGGCCGGCGTCATCGGGGGGGCCACCGTGCGCGTCACGTCGTCATCGCCGTCGTCCGCCAGCTGCTTGGCGATCCCGAAGTCGAGGAGCTTCACCGTCCCATCGCCGCGCACGAAGACGTTCGACGGCTTGAGGTCGCGATGGATCACGAGATGCTGGTGGGCATGGAGGACCGCCTCGCTCGTGGCGCGGACGAGTTGCAGCCGCTGGCGCAGCGTACAGCGCTGCCGGCGGCAATACTCGTTGAGGGGGGCACCGTCCACCCGCTCCATCGCGATCCATGGCGTCCCGTCGGCGAGCGTTCCCGCATCGTAGAGCCGGGCGATGGCGGGGTGATTCAGCTGCGCCAGGGTCCGCTGCTCGGCGACGAAGCGCTGGCGGCGGGCCGGCGACAGCCACGCATCACGGAGCACCTTGACCGCCGCCTCGCTGCCCAGGTCTGCGCGATTCGCCAGGTAGACGACGCCCATCCCGCCCTCTCCCAGCAGCCGCACCAGTCGATAGGGTCCGAAGGCATGCGGCGGAACCGGTGCGGAGCGAGCGGGTGGGAAGAGGGCGACCGCGACGCGCCCCACGTCGCCATCGAGGAGCGACGCGTCGTCCGCGTCGCCATGCAGCAGCGACGCCACCTCCGCGCGCAGCGAGGCGTCGCCACCGCATGCCTTGGCGAGAAAGGCCTCCCGGTCCGGTACCGGCAGGTCGACCGCCTGGTGGAAGAGCTCCTGGACGCGTTCCCAACGCGCACGATCCATCGTGCCTCCTTGCGACCCCTGCCTAACGGGATCGGCGCAGCTCCGTCGCCAGCCAGGCGCGCGCGGCGCGCCAGTCGCGCACGATGGTCGCCTCCGAGACACTCAGGAGCTCGGCCGTCTCGCGCAAGTCCAGCCCGCCGAAGAACCGGGCCTCGACCAGCATTCCCTGCCGGGGGCTCAGGCGCGCGAGCTCGCCCAGCGCCTCGTCGAGGGCGAGGAGATCATCGACCGCGGTCTCCTCCTCTCCCAGCGATTCGTCGAAGGTCACGAATGCCGCTCCACCTCCGCGCTTCTCCGCCTGCCGGCGCCGCGCGGCCTCGACGAGGACCTGCCGCATGGCCCGCGCCGCGATGCGCTTGAAGTGAAGGCGAGTCGTCCTCGCCACGTGCGGGGTGCGAGCGAGCTTGAGCCAGGCCTCGTTGACCAGTGTGGTGGGGGTCAGCGTCGCGTTGGGATCGCTGGCCCGTACCGACGACGCCAGGCGTCGCAGTTCCTGATAGGCGTCGCTGAAGACGGCGTCGAGGGCACGACGGTCGCTCTGCGACATTGCGGCATCGATGGGGTCGGGCGACGACCAGGGATCAGGCACCGCTCGCGGCATTGAAGCGCCCCCGAACGCCAGGGATTGGAGGATGTTGACGAGTCCGGCATCGCCGATGCTGGGGTTCGCTGTAGCGAAAGTCGTGCCCGGCGCGGCGCGGCGCCAGTGGCAGCGACGGAGCGTGACCGTCCGCGCCCTCGTTCTGCGCAAGGCGAGGAGCGCACCAGACCCTCCGACCCTGTCCCCTCTCCCGACGGCACTCCGGCGCCTCGAGTCTCGAGCGATGCATCCACCAGCCTTCGTCCAGACACCCTTGGTTTTCCCGCACCGCGCATCGCAGCTTCCGGCAACCGGGCACGAATGCGCTCACCCTCGTGGGACGGCGTGCGAATCCACCCGCCCTGCGTTGCACGAACGCCCGTCGGTCGCGTGGCGCGGGCTCGTGCCGTTGGTGGTTGCGCTTGCTGCGGCGTGCCTGGGCGCATGCGGCGGTGGAGAGGGCGGCGGCGGGACGCCCACACAACCCGGGGGGCAGGGCGGGACGCTGACCCTCTCCATCCCGACCACGGCTGCCACCGTGAGCATCGCCGGGAGCACCAGCATCACCGTTACCATCGTGCGCGGCGGGAGCTTCAGCGGGACGGTCGCCCTCTCAGCGAGTGGGCTCCCCGGTGGGGTGACGGCCTCCTTCGCCCCGGCCACCCTCGACCCGGCGACATCGAGCGCGGTCCTCACCATCACCGCCTCGGCGAACGCGTCGGCGGGAAATGCCACCCTCACGATCTCGGCCAGCGGGACCGGCATCGCCACCCAGACGGGAAGCGTGTCGCTCACCGTCACCGCGACCGCCGCTCTCCCGATCGGTTTCACCATTTCCGTCGATCCGGTGGAGTTTGACCTCCCCGCCGGGAAGGGGTGGAGCGGGTATGGCGTCGTGAACATCACGAGGACGAATGGCTTCACCGGGGCGGTGAACGTCGCCGTCACGCCGCTCCTCGGCTCCGTGGGCTCGGCCATCGTCGCCACCCCTGCCACTGTCGGAGCCGGCGATGCGGCCACCAACCTGTTCGCCCTCGCGGCTGACGGCACGGTGCCCGGGGTGTACGCGGCCACCGTGCGGGCCACTGCTCCCGGCTTCGCCGAGCAGCAGGCGCAGGTGCGGTTGCGCGTTTCGGCGCCGAGTACTGGCGCCATCGCCTGGACGTTCTGCAGTGCCAGCCGCGTGCCGAGGTACTTCGCGGTGCGCGACGGAAACGGGGCGTGGCAGCACGTCATTCCCGACGGGCCGGCAGCCGCGACGGCCACCACGCCGACCGCGTTCCGCTTCTCCCTCAGCCAGCCCACCGGCGCGGTGGCGATGGTCAACCTCGGCGAGAAGACCAGCACGTCGCCGCTCATCCAGGGGTTCCGGTGGGAGGTGTACTACATGACCGCCGCCGAGATCGCCGACCGGGCGTCGAGGGAGTGTACCCTTCACCCTGACGCCACCACCCGCCGGGCCACCGGGAGCCTGACCGGATACCAGTCATTCGACGCCGTTGTCGTCTCCGCCAGCCGCAAGGCGATCGGATTCGCCGGGAGCACGGGCGGGGCATCCACCACCGTCACCGTCCAGAACCTCCAGCCCGGGCCATTCGACCTCTTCATGACGCGGTCGTCGTTCAGCAATGGCGGGAGCGTCCCCATCGTGCCCCAGCGGCTCCTCCTGCGCCGCGGGCTCGACCCGACCAGCGGCGGAACCCTTGCCCCGATGGACTTCACGACGGAGGGGGTGGCGCCGGTGACGGGCGTCATCACGATGGGGAACACCAATGGCGAGACGTTCTACAGCATCTCGAACTTCCTGACCGCCGACGGATTGAATGCCCTGTTCCACGCGGCGGGGACATACACCGCCACCAGCCGCGCGTGGTACGGCGTCCCCGCCAACAAGCTCCTCGCCGGTGACCTGCACCAGTTCGTCGCCACCACCAACAACGTGAGTGCCAGGCGCGCGGTGATCGCCTACGGCGCCACCGTGACCAGTCGCTCGCTCGACTTCGGACCGGCGCTGTCGGCGCCGAACGTCGCTGCCGGTACGACGACCGCCCCCTGGCTCGTTCGCGCCACCGGGACACTTTCCAGCGACTACGCGAACCGCGCGTCGATGTACCTGCGTGAGTCCATCGCCGATCCGCGAGCCATGATGATCACCGCCACCCGCGGCTGGCTGGGTGCCGGGAATGCCTACGACGTCGCCCTCCCCGACCTCTCGGCCGCCACCGGCTTCACCGCGTTCTGGAACCTGCGGCGCGGAGCCGCGGTGCGTTGGACGGTGACCGGAGGCGAGGGCGACCCCGGGTCGGCCGACGAGACCTTCTGCATCCTCACCGGCTACTGCGCGGTGAAGGCCGTCGACGGGGCGGTCTACAAGTCGGCACAGGCGACGGGGACGGTGACGATTCCCTGACGGGTCGCGCGGCGGGATCGTCGCGGCCCGGGGGCCCGACGGCGTCGAAGAGAGCGCGTTCACGACGCGTGAGCGCGACGCGCCGGCGCGGGCCGGCAGCGGCAGGGCGACGGTCTGGCGGACGGGTCAACGAGCCGGTGCTCTCGCCGTCCTCTTCGTGCTGGCCGCCGAGACGGAGGCGGCCGGGTGCAGCGGCAGAGCGGGGAAATGGGAGGCGCGTGAACAGTGCGCCGAATAACGAGAACGGCCCGCGACGGTTGGTCGCAGGCCGAATGGCACGCAAGACAGACGGCTGACCACGACAACGAAGCTGCCGCGCCGCGTGGCCCGTCACGTCGGGAAATCGCCACGCATCGTGATGCTTCGCCGACTTTCCCAGGTTGGTCAAGGGGACATCCGGTCCCCCTGTCGGTCTTCCGCGACCTGCCCGGGAGGAGGCCTCCCGGGCGCGCTGGGCGCGAAGGGGCGCCTAACGCAACGAGCGCTGGTGGCGGACGGCACCTAGTGAATCGTCAGCCCGAGGCCGATCTGTCCGAAGTTGGCTCCATACCCGTCGAAGCTCCCGCCGATGCCATTCCAGAAGGGAGTGAGACTCACGTTCTGGCCAACGCGAATGTCATAGCCGATTCCGAGGAGGGCGCTCACGCCCGTGTCCGACGCAGATCCGTATCCATCGACGCCAAGGTCGATGGTCGCGATCCCCAACCCACCGGTGAGATAGAATCCGCCCGTGGTGGACGGGTAGAATCGAACCAGCGCGGCGAGGCTCCCCATCGTCAGCGTGACCCCATCCTCATTCTTGGTCCAGCCGTTGGTCCCGGCGCCGAGGAGGAGCCGAGGAGTGATCGTCCCTCCCAAGGAGAGCTGGCCGGAGAGTCCGTTCGTGCGCGAGCCGCAGTCATCGCAGCCAAGGCTGCCGGCACCGAGACCGACATTGAACCAGAAGCCTTGGCGCGTCTGCGCGTGCTGGGCCCCTGCCGTGCTCGTGAACACCAGCGATGCGAGACCGATGGCGGCAAGTGTCCTGATGGTCGTTCGTACCATGTTCCCCTCCCAGACCCTTGATGAGGTGTGAGCGCCTGACGTGTCGCGAGAATCGCGACCTGGCATCCACAGTCTGCGGAGGGGGTCTGACATCCTAACGTCGCGATGTGCCTATCGCTTGCCCGAATCGGGAAGCACATAGATCGCGATCGCCCGCCCCTTCCGCTGCGTGCCCGTCCCGAAGATCGCGGCCGCAACCTTTGCCCCGGCGCTCGCTTCGTTCACGGCATCCAGGATCACCCCATTGGCGCCGAGTTCCCCGGCCTTCTTGCGCATCGATTCGAACAGGTCGTTCTCGTCCGTCAAGTTCGATTCGCCGGTGGAATTGAGGAGGGCGATCTCCTCGAAGGGACGTCCGACCTGATCGGCGGTGCGGTAGATGCGGACGGCGGACGGAGCAACCTTGGGGCGGGCGACCGGCGAGGGGTTGAGCAGGGTGGCGTTGGTCCGGACGCAAGCGGTCGTCAGGAGCAATGCGGCCAGCAGGAACAATCGACGTGCCATCGAAGTGGCCTCCAGGTGAAGGTGTCCAAGACACCCGGAGACAGTACGAAGGGGCTCTGACACCCCGTTACTGCTCGCCCTCCCCCGTTTACCTCTGGCGCGCCATCTCCTCCAGCCGCACCCTTAGCCGTTCCCGCATCTCCGCCGGCGCCAGCACCTCGGCCTCGGCGGCGTATTGCAGGACATGGCGCATCCCCCATTCCCAGTCGGCAAGGGGATGGTCCATGACCAGCGATCCGTCAGGTGCAAGCGCACGCCCCTCACGCTCGGCGATCCAGCGGGCGATGCGCGGCGAGTAACGCACGCGCATCGTCGCCGCCCCGTCGTGCTGGAACGGGCGACCATCCTGGAAGATCTCCTCGATGTCGAATCCCTCGACGCGTTCGAAGCCCTCGCCGGTGCGCTCGGCCGACTCCAGCCGGTCCATCCGGAAGATCCGCATCCCCGCCTCCCGATCACAGTGGGCCACGATGTACAGCATCCCGTGCCGCGACACGAGGACGTACGGACAGATGACACGATCCCCCGGCTCCGCACTCCCCGACTTGCGATAGGTGATGCGCAGCTTGCGCCGCTCGCGCAGCGCCTCGCGGACCGTGGCCAGGAGCGCGGTGTTCCCGACCTCGCCGAGCGATGCCCCGTGGAGCCCGTCGGGGATGGGGTCGTTAGGCAGGCGGGCGATCACGGCGCGCAGCCGGTCGCGCGCGCGATCGAGCACCTGGTGCTCGTCCGGCGGGCGATGCGTCCGCAGGAGCGCCAGCCCCAGCTCCAGCGCGCACAGCTCGGCGACCGTGAGCCGCATGGGGCGCAGGAGGTTGTTGGTCACCGCCGACACGCGGTCGGCCTCGACGAAGAGCTGTACCCCGTCGACGAAGCCTGGCGGGGTGTCGTAGCGGGTGACGAGCGAGTAGAGGTCGTGCTGGAGGACCTCGAGGGTGGTCCCGATGCGGTGGGCGACGTCCTGCAGGGGGACTTCGTCGCCGTTCGCGATCTGGGGGACGAGCTGGAGGATGCGCCGAAGCTGAGCCGCGGCCCCCTTGGGCTCCCAGGGGCGCGAGGCGGCGTCCTGTCGGGCGCCCGATGGGGCCTCACCGGGTGACGCGCCCGACTCCGGCGCCCCCGCGTTCGCTCCAACATTCTCCCCCGCGCTCGCTCCCTCGTACAGCCGCGCCGTCGCCTGCACCTCCGCGCGATACCGCGCCACCACCTCCCCCGGCGATACCGGACGCGCCTCGCCGGCGAACGACATCACCCACCGCACGAAGGCGTCGGGACGCCGCACGTCGAAGGCGCGCTGCGTCGGCGCCCCGTCCACCGCGCGCCCCAGCTTCATTGCCGCCACGGTCGGCCCCGACGTCCCGGTGAAGTCCACGACCGCCTCGTTCGCGTCGCCGCTCCCCAGCTCCCAGGCGTGACGCGAGCGGGCGTGCTCGCGCAGGCGAAAGGTCGCCGGGACCTCGTAGTCGGGGGTCTGCGGCTGCTTCGCATTGACGGCCACCATCCCCATCCGGTTGAGCCGGAAGTTGCGCAGCTCGCCGCGCGCGCGGTCGCGCCCCGCCAGGTACCAGTGCCCGGTGAGGAAGAAGAGCCCGTAGGGCTCCACCGTGCGCCCCTCGTCGCGGTCGGTGCTCATCGCGTGATAGGCGAAAGTCACCACCTTCCGCCGCCGCAACGCCTCGCCTAACGACTCGAAGGTGGCGGCATCGGGACGTTCGCGCGAGCGCAGCACGCGCGGCGTGTCGGGCGAGGGGAGCGCGGCGTCGATCGGGAGGTCGACCGCGAGCTTGCGCATCGCGCTCTCGACGTGCGCCGCCAGGAGCGGTTCGCCCAGCCCCCGCACCCCCGCGGCGGCATCGACCACCGCCTGCAGCTCGTCGGCATCGAAGGTGAGCGATGCCAGCGCATGGTACCCCCACGCATCCACGGTCGCCGGGCGCGAGATCTCGCCCCCGGGGACGGCGAAGCAGAGGTACGGGAGGTAGAAGTCGGCCCGCTTCAGCCGGTACTTCCCGCTCGCGTTCCCATCCTCGTCCTCGTGCGTGGTGATCGGGATGCCGAACTCCTTCAGCTCGTCCTTGTCGCGCTCGAACGCACGCTTGAGCGACTCGACCTTCGTGCGGCGCTTCGCCTCGTCCGGCTCCCGCTCCGCCTCCGCCAGCTTGAGGGCGTACTCGGGGACGTCGTGCGCCAGTTCGGCGAAGGTCGCCGGCACGCTGCGCGTCAGGAGCGCCGCCACCAGGTCGACCCAGCGTTGCAGCTTGGCATTCCCCCGCGCCGTCGGCGGGAGCGCTCCCACCTCGTATTCGCGCTCGTCAGGCATCGTCGCCCCTCCCCATGGCCTCCTTCAGCCGCGCCTCGAGTCCGCTCGTCCGCCCTGTCACGCGCGCCAGCGCCGCGCGAATCGCCGTCGGGCTCCCCACCAGCGTCACCCCGCGCCGGGCCCGCGTGGCCGCCGTGTACAGCAGCTCGCGACTCATCACCCGGCTGTCGTAGTCGGGGACCACCACCATCACGTCGTCGAACTCCGACCCCTGCGACTTGTGCACGGTCATCGCCCACGCGGTCTCCACCGCCGGGAGGCGCACCGGCGCGATGGCGCGGATCGTCCCGTCGTTGGCGCGGAAGTATGCGAGCGCCCTCCCCCCTCCCCCCTCGCGCCACACCACGCCGACATCGCCGTTGAAGACGCCCGTCACGTAGTCGTTGGCCGTCACCAAGATGGGGCGTGCATGATACCAGTGCTCATGCACGGCGTGCCCGCGCCGCGCCAGCCACCGCTCCACGGCCGCGTTGATCCCGTTCACCCCCATCCGCCCCTCCCGCTCAGGGGCCAGGATGCGGAAGGCGTCGAGCGCGTCGAGCAGCTCCGCGGGAGACTGCGCCGCCAGGCAGCGCTCCAGGCTCGGCAGGAGCGGCTCCAGCAGCGCATCCGTGCTGGGCGCCGGCGGGCGTTGCTGCACCTCGCTCGTCTCGCCATCGCCACACACCCGCAGCACCTCGTCGCCGTCGCCACGCAGGATGGCCTCGGCGAGCCTCCCGATCCCCGGGTGCGCCTTGAAGCGCCAGCTCTCGGTGAGCCACTCGACGCTCTCGCGCAGCGGCGCCCCTTCGGGGAGGGCGTTCGCCGTGCGACAGAGCGCCCCCAGCACGTCTCCCGCGTCCACGCTCGCCAGCTGGTTGTGGTCGCCGACGAGGGTCAGTGCGGCACCGGGCTTGAGCGCCTTGAGGAGCGCGTCGAGCAGGAGGACGTCCACCATGCTCGCCTCGTCGACGATCACCAGGTCGTCGTCGAGCGGATCGCTCGCGTTGCGGCGGAAGGTGTCGGTTTGCGGCGAGTAGCCCAGCAGGCGATGCAGCGTTCGCGCCTCGCCGGGGAACTCGGCCCGCCGTCCCGTCTCCCGCGCCAGGGCGTCGAGCCGCTGGCGGATCGACTCGGTGAGGCGCGCCGCCGCCTTTCCCGTGGGCGTCGCCAGTGCCACGCGCACTCCCGGCTGCGACTCGCGCAGCAGCACCAGCCGCTCGGCGACCCGTGTGGTCTTTCCCGTGCCGGGGCCGCCGGTGATGATCGAAAACGCCTTCCCGCCAGCGGCAGCGTCGGCGCCCACCAGCTGCTGCACCCGCGTCGCGATGCGCGCCTCGGCGTCGAAGTAGCGACGGAACTGGAGCACGTCGCCGTCGAGCACCAGCGGCGTGAGCCCCTTCCCCTCCCCCATCAGCGAGGAACGCCCGAGCACCTCGCGCCACCAGTCGGCGTCGCCGTCGGGGAGCGCGTCGGCCTGCGCCCCCGCGACCGGCGCTCCATCGGCCGCGGCCAGCACCGCCGCCACCGCCGCCATCGCCGAGTGCGCCTGGCGGGCCAGCTGGGGGAGCGTGATCGCGCTGTGCCCCTCGCGCCGCACGCGGCTGGCGATCGCCGTGGCCACCGCCGCCGCCATCGCCCAGTCGGCCGCCTCGTCGCTGCGCCGCACGCAGAGCTCCGCCAGTTGCACGTCGATCGGCTCGCAGAGGCGCGCCGCGTGCATCGCGGCGAGGAGGTCGCGCACCCCGAACGGACGCGCCGCCTCGCCCCCCGTCGTCGTCAACGCCGGCGCGCTCATGCGCGCCTCCCCAGCGCCGCATCCAGCGCCTCCAGCAGCTCCGGCGTGGGCGCGTCGCGGAACCACCCGCACTCGCTCACCCCATCCACCCCCCGCAGGAAGACATACGCCACCCCGCCCCAGTCCCGCGCCGGGTCGTAGCCTGGGTGCCGCAGCTGCAAGTGCCGGTGCAGCGCCAGCAGGTACAAGTGGTACTGCAGTGTGTAGTGAGCCTGCATCATCGCCTTGGAGAGGGCCGCAGGGTGATAGGCCTGGTCGCCTTCCCCCAGGTCGTTCGACTTCCAGTCCATCAGCCACCATCGCCCCTGGTGCTCGAAGGCGATGTCCACCACGCCGCTCAGGTATCCCCCCACGCTGGAATCGCGCAGCGTGCGCAGCAGCGGCGCGTACTCGCGCGCGTGCGCCGAGCCATGCCGGGCCAGCGTGTCGGCAATGCGACGCACCGATGCCGACCGTATCGAGAGGTCGAAGCGCCACTCCCGCAGCGAGTCGCGCACCGGGACATCGGCGAGGGCGAAGGTAGCGCCGGGGACGGGCGCCGTGGAGACCACCTGCAGCATCTGCATCACGTCGTCCACCCGCTGCGCGCCCTCGGGCGTGTCCGCGAACAGCCCGTGCCGCGCGAGGGTGCGCTGCACCATCTCGTGCGTGCGCGGCTCCCCCGCGCGCCTGAAGTCGAGCGACTCGAAGACGTCGTGCAGCGCGATCCCCCCCTGCCGTCCGGCGGGAAAGGCGCGGAACCCGGTGGCCACAGGACGTTCCCCCGGGAGCGCCGGGACGAGGAGCGGGTCCGCGACGTCGCGGCTCTCCTCGCTGTGAACGTCGGCGACGAGGCCGGTGAACGAGGTGAGGCGCCAGGTGTCGAGCTGGCGCGGCCCCAGCTGCAACGCCTGGGGCTCGGCGACGACAGCCACCTCCCCGGCGCGCGGCGCCTCGCCCCACGGCGCCCCCCGCTCCACGTCGCGCACCCCCATCGTCCCGCCAGCCGCGGCCACCAGGGCAC
The DNA here is from genome assembly GCA_001724275.1 of Gemmatimonadetes bacterium SCN 70-22. Taxonomy (NCBI): domain Bacteria; kingdom Pseudomonadati; phylum Gemmatimonadota; species Gemmatimonadetes bacterium SCN 70-22. Next base: position 304 of record MEDZ01000010.1, on the reverse strand, counting down.
GCAACGCCTCGCGCTCCACCTTGCCGCTGTCCGTGCGCATGAGGTGCCCGAGCGGCGAGTGCACCGACGACGACTCGCCGGTGCCGATCACCCCCCACACCACGTAGCACCGATGCACCGCGCGCGTGAGCGCCACATACGCCAGGCGCAGCTCCTCGGCGTCGTCCTCCCGGTCTTGCGCCTGCCGGCGCTCCGCGCGCTGCGGGGTCCCCAGGTCGAGCACGGCCCCGCCGTCCTCGCGGGCGAGCGCGTAGTCCACGCCCAACGGCCCCTTCTGCTCCCGGCTTGCCCCCCACAGCGTGGG